>DASZMF010000236.1:0-12377 GCA_035552035.1 Candidatus Angelobacter sp. | reverse complement strand
CAGGTAAACCTTTTTAATTACGCCTGAGGGATCAATCAGGAATGTATTGCGGGCAGACAATGTCATCTCCTTCATTTCCATGATGGATCCATACTTCTGTGAAACTGCGTGATTGGTATCTGAAAGGACTTTAAAATTCAGACCTTCCTTGGCGCAAAAACCTTTATGTGAATCAACCGTGTCCGCGCTCACGCCCACGATGACGGCATTCTTCTGCGTATATTTATCAATGTCGCGCTGGAAGTTATGCGCCTCAATGGTGCAGCCCTGGGTGAAATCTTTAGGATAGAAATAGAGCACAACCCACTTGCCCTTAAATTGATTCAGAGAGATTTGGCCGCCTTCCTGGCTGGGAAGACTAAACGTTGGCGCCTGGGTGTCAACTGCAGGTGGCGGTGTTGAGTCGGCTGCCACCGCAAAGAGGGAAGTCATAAGAATAATGGTCGCAAAAAATGCTGTTAAACGGTTCATGAAGCTCCTTTCAGAAAGAACGTATAAGCATACATGATGGCCCCATGGTTTTGACAAGATGCCTTGCGCTGTAACGGTTCACAGAACTTTACCAATGGCCGGTGTTAGTATCCGAGAAGAGAGGCTTTATGAAAATAGTAGTCCGTATCTTTTGCGTAATCATGGCATTGGTTGGTTTCTCTTTAGCGCAGACTTCTGGCCCCGGCACAATTCAAATCAACACCATCTATGCTGGCGCAGACGGGAAGTTTGAAGCTCAGCCCGATACAGCCTTGGTCCACATGAACGTGGCCGCTCAACAGGATTCGTCGCATGACGCTTATGAGCATGCCGCCACCGCCGCTCAGCGCGTTCGTGATGTACTGAAGGCCAATGGCATCGACGTAAAATCTGCGCAGGTTGGGTTCTACCAGGTGCAGCCGGTTTATGACTGGAAAAATCCCAAACGCAAAGTAATCGCTTATCGCGTGACCACTGACATTACCTTGAAGTTGCGTGATTTCACTAAGATTGGGCCCATCACCGAACAGCTGGCCGATATTGAAGACACGCAAAACCAGTCAGTCAATTACACGCTGGAAGATATTGAGCTCGCAAAATCTAAGGCGTCAGAAGATGCGGTAAAGAAGGCCCGCAACCAGGCCAACGCCGTGGCCACAGCCAGCGGACGCACCCTGGGCGATCTCCTGTATGCGTCCATTGACGTGAATCAGCAGTTCGCCGTGCCAATGGCTATTACTATGAGAGCGAGGTCAGCTGTGGCTGGCGCGGCAGTTACACCTGCACCCACCGAAGAATTCACGCCTCAGACCGTGACCATCAACGCGCATGTAAACGCCCTGTTTGGACTCAAATAAAAGCAAAGCTCATCAACCAACAAATAGTTACCGAAGGGCAGACCAGTTGAATGGGCTGCCTTTTTTAATTTTCTTCGCAATGGTTGAGGCAAAAATTCCATTCTGAAAAATTCCACAGGGAAAAATTTTCAAGAGCAGGGAATTCCTACCCAATTTTTGATCCAGCAGCTCTGCTAAATCCTTTATTTTCACTAGCTCGAGAATGGCACGGAGGATGCAATAAGAGATGGCAGACGAAGTGGCGCGCATCGGGGCGCTTTCGAATGGATCTAACGGCCAGAGATCCCTCGAAAGTGCCTCGTTGCATTTTAAGTGAACTTTCTCTTCAGAGAAGCTGTCTTGCATCCAGCCACAGCCATGTTCTTAAACTAGGGGCAGCAATTGAATACTCTTTTCTTCTTATCCTGCATGCATTGATCAATGGGGTTGGCACAGCTCAATTCCGGGCCACAGCCTTGAAAGCTACAGGATGGCATGGGAGACGGAAGCCCCAACGATACTCGCGGCCCATTCGTAGATACGCTCCCAACATGAACAAAAAGTGGGGTAATGGTAAGTGAAGCAGAGCCTTCAGGAATGAATCCCATTAAGACTGGCACATAGGATATGTCCGTATAAACGGTTAAACCAACCGTACCATCTCCGGGCAGAGGATCTTGCATGGAAATAGTCATGGTAGTGGTGCCAAACTGAATATCTTTTACGCCTTCTCCTTGTAAGGTGCCCAGGCTTGGTGTGAAGCCATTCGTAAACGTTATGCCTGATACCGTCAACACAGCACCCGCCTTCACGTTGGAAAGTTTTAACTGAATGGCCGCTCCCGGAGAAACTGGCTGGTCCTGCGGAATGTCAGCTGCTGTCTTGGGTGTTACAATAAGAGTATGGTTCAGAACATCGGCCAGCCGTGCGCCCGCTTTGGCCAGTTGTTTTTCAATCACTGGAGAAACTGCCGTTACATAAGGCTTGCCCACGCTCTCATGCAGATCAAACATACGCTGGCCAATGTTGTTATCGTCAGCGCAGGTTGAGACAGCCACAGGATCTTCCGGTGTAACTGCAGCCGTTAATTTGTCGTAAGCAAATTTGTCGGCAAGCTCATGGCTCTCCCAGGCCCAGTCTTCAATCTTGACTGGCGCCACTTTCCACTGTGCAATCAGCGCCGCATAGCGCGTGCTCAACAGGTTGGCAAAATGTTTTATGTCAGCATCATGGCTCTCGCGCCGTATGCCGCCAATCCTCTCCAGAATCGAGGTGTCCCAGATGCCATGCAGATTGGGTGTGGAGCTTGATTTATCGCCCAGCTTGGTTTGCAATTCGAAAAAACTGGCCGGAATACAGTTTCCACCGCGATCATTGTTGTTGACCACGTGCAGGGGCTGGTGCATGTCCCCCATAAAGTGGATCACGAACATGAGCGCCTTAACTTTATCTTCACGTGCCGCATCGGCCGATTGCAGCACTTTTAACTGGGTTTCCACCGCCTGGTTAACGCATGAATGGTCGCAGAATTCTGTGGCGCCAGGTTCCTTTTTAACGTTGAGCGGGATGTCCCAGAAATGCCAGTCGCCGGTTGACGGATCTTTATCGCGAAAATCGTCTGCCCACGTTGCCACATCCGCCATGGCGCCAAGCGTGGTTTGCGAGCAAAAGCGTTTGAGCGTGGGATCGATGGGAGTGCCGCTGAGAAGATCAAGCACAGCCTGCCGGGCGGTGGCTGTGAGTTGTTTCTGTGCGATGAGGGCAACAATCTGGTGTCCTGAACAACCCCAGCCAAAGCTCAACGAACTGGTAGCGCAAAGGAATAGAAACAGAAGGAAACAGCGAGACACAGAACGCATGAGCGGCCTCCGGCCTGCAAAAGCTGTGGTGGATTGAGTTAGACCAGCTGAACTTTATCCCGCAGATCAATGCCTGCGCGCCGCAGGATGCCGGCAATCTCGCCATCGCTCAACCGTGAGGCGTCATATTCCACGCGAATGGTGTTTTCGGCCTCGTTGAACTTGATCTTGCGGACGCCATAAACCTCCCAGGCATTGTTCAAGGCTGAGATTTCTTTTTCTCCCGGGGGTGTGCCGTATTTGAAAACAACGTCAAGCAGGGTCATATTACTCCTGATTATTTCGCTTCTAAGTCCGTGCGGTACGCCGCTCGTTTGTACAAACAATATACCTCAGCAGGTCAAAGGAATCTGTTTGGCTCGTGCGGATCAACCTTGTCGATCATCTTTTTAATGGAAGTATCAAACCTGGTAGGGTTTAATATAGCGTCCAACCTCTTCTTATATAACCGTGAGATTATGACCAGCAAAGGTGAAATTGCCAGCGTTACTACAACATAAATCGCTAGATATTTAAGACTCACATCCAACCTCTTTGCTGCCTCTCAGTTTTTATCATGGGTAACCAGTTTTGGCGATAGCGCGTTTGCCGTGTATACCCCCTAGGGGTATAATCAATATTGAAAACTAAAACACCGTTATGCCAAGGAAAACCAGTCCCAAACAAACACATCGTGCCGTCCCGCGAGAAAGCGATGCGAAGAATAATTTACTGCTTCGCCTGCGCCGAGTGGAAGGCCAGGTCCGCGGTGTTCAGAAAATGGTGGAGGAAGAGCGCTACTGTCCTGACGTTCTGATACAGATGTCCGCTATCCATGAGTCGCTGCGCGCTGTGGAACGCGCGTTGATGAAGGACCATCTGCAACATTGCGCCACGGAAGCGCTACGCTCCGGCGACGCCAAGCAGGCGCAGCGCACCTATGACGAGTTAACAGAACTGTTTTACCGGCATGCCCGCTAAGCCACTATGAATCCAGAAAAAGTGAATTCAGAAAACACAGTAAAAGATCCGGTCTGCAACATGGACGTTGATCCGGCCAAGGCGCGTGGCTCATCAGAATATAAAGGCAAGACCTATTACTTCTGCAGCCAGTCTTGCGTGCAGAAATTCAGTGCTGATCCGGAAAAGTATCTGTCTCCGAGCCTACCTCAGAGCCAGATAGTTCAAATCGGCGGCATCATGCCAGTTGGGCTGGTTCCATCTGCCAGCAAAGCAGCACTGCCGCAGCCATCACAAAGCAAAGGCCAGATCACTTTCGTATGCCCCATGGATCCTGAGGTTCGTGAAACCAAACCAGGAGCGTGTCCAAAATGCGGCATGACTTTCGAGCCGGAGACGGTGGAGTACACATGCCCCATGCATCCGGAGATTATTCGCGATCAGCCGGGGCATTGTCCGATCTGCGGAATGGCTTTAGAGCGGCGCGTTGCCGCCAGCGCTCATGAAGAAGACGATTCTGAGCTGCGCAGCATGCAGCGGCGGTTCTGGGTCGGAGTCATGCTCAGCGTTCCGTTGCTCGCGCTCTCCATGGGTGGTATGGCCGCAGACAGTCTCTTTCACAACCTGCCCGCAGGGGCAATGGCGTGGTTGCAGTTTGCTCTGGCAACTCCGGTAGTTCTCTGGGGAGGATGGCCTTTCTTTCAGCGCGGCTGGGCTTCACTAGTGAATCGGCACCTGAATATGTTCACGCTGATTGCCATGGGCACCGGGACGGCATATCTCTACAGTGTGATTGCCACGGTTGCGCCAGGCATTTTTCCTGCATCATTTCTCGGCCACGGCGGACGCCCTGAAGTCTACTTTGAATCTGCAGCCGTAATCGTAACGCTGGTTTTGCTGGGACAGGTTCTGGAATTGCGCGCGCGCCGCCAGACCAGTTCGGCTATCAAAGCGCTGCTTGATCTCAATCCAAAAACCGCACGGCGCATTCGTCCGGACGGATCAGACGAAGAGATTCCTCTGGAACACATACACCGCGGCGACCGGCTGCGTGTTCGTCCGGGTGATCGCATTCCCGTGGATGGAATCATAGAAGAAGGAAGCAGCGCCGTGGACGAATCCATGATCACCGGCGAGTCCATGCCGGTGGAAAAAGCTGTCGGCGCAAAAGTTGTAGGCGGGACGGTAAATCAAACCGGTTCATTCATTATGCGCGCGGAAAAGCTGGGCTCAGAAACCTTGCTGGCGCAGATCGTGCGTATGGTCGCCGAAGCGCAACGCAGCCGCGCTCCTATTCAATCACTGGCAGATAAAGTCGCCGGCTATTTTGTTCCCGCAGTCCTGCTGATTGCCGTGCTTACCTTTGTTGCCTGGGCCATCTGGGGACCTGAGCCACGTTTTGCCCATGCCTTGGTGAATGCAGTTGCTGTACTCATCATCGCCTGCCCATGCGCGTTAGGATTGGCCACTCCAATGGCGGTGATGGTCGGCACCGGACGCGGCGCACACGCTGGTGTGCTGGTCAGAAACGCTGAAGCTCTGGAGATCATGGAGAAAGTGGACACGCTGGTGCTCGACAAGACTGGCACACTAACGGAAGGGAAGCCGCGGCTCACACAAGTGATTGCCACAGGCGAGATTGCGGAAAATGATCTGTTGCTGCTCGTCGCTAGTCTGGAACGTTCCAGCGAACATCCCTTGGCGTCCGCAATTGTAAAGGCCGCCGCAAGCCGCGGATTAAAACTCAGCGAAGCGTCCAACTTCAACTCAATCACCAGTCGGGGCGTGATTGGCCAGGTTAATAATCGTGAAGTCGTTGTCGGCAATAGTGCGTTATTGGCGAGCAGGCAAATCCGTGCTGAGAACCTTGTAAGCAAAGGAGAAGAATTAAGCCGGCAGGGTCAAACCGTAATGCTAGTGGCGATTGATAGCAAGCCCGCGGGGCTGATTGCAGTCGCCGATCCCGTTAAGAGCTCTGCTGCTGCGGCCATTCAGAAACTCAAGAAAGCTGGCCTGCGTCTGGTTATGCTCACCGGCGACAATCGAGCCACAGCCGCAGCCATCGCCCAACAACTCGGCATTTCTGAATTTGAAGCTGAAGTTCTACCAGAAAACAAATTGGCGATCGTCAAAAAACTCCAGCGCGAAGGCCACGTTGTTGCCATGGCGGGCGATGGAGTGAACGATGCGCCCGCATTAGCCCAGGCCGACGTTGGCATCGCCATGGGAACTGGCACTGACGTAGCGATGGAAAGCGGCGACATCACTCTGATCAAAGGCGATCTACAAGCTTTAGTGCGGGCGCGCAATCTGAGCCGCGCCACCATGAGCAATATCCGCCAGAATCTTTTCTTTGCGTTCATCTACAACCTGCTCGGCGTGCCCATTGCCGCTGGCGTGCTATATCCGTTCACTGGATTGCTGCTGCAACCAATCTTTGCCGCCGCTGCCATGAGCTTTAGCTCTGTATCGGTGATCGCGAACGCGTTACGGTTGCGCACAGCCAAGCTATAAGCTGCACTGTTCTATAATCCTGCGCGAGGGGATCTGCCGATGAAAACTGTTTTGTTTGTGCTGCTACTGTCTGTTGCCGCGTTCGCGCAAAATTCTGAAGAGGGCAAGGTTGTCCGCTATGAGCTGAAGACCAGCGAGCTCAAATACACTTATGCTGCGTCGTACAATCCGGTAGCTCATCTCAAGTCCGGCAACATTCTGGAGACCAATACAGTTGACTGCTTCGGCAACGCCATCAAGAAACCAGGAGACACGCTGGACATGGCTCCCGGCGACAATCCTCTCACCGGCCCCTTTTACATTGACGGCGCAGAACCCGGCGACACGCTGGCCGTGAAATTCCTGGAAATAAAAGTAGATAGCAATCAGGGCATTGGCGCGCTGGCTCCGGGATTTGGCGCGATTAACTCCACCAATTACACGCCCATGCTCAACGCGCCCATCAAAGAGAAAATATGGTTTTATCCCATTGATCACGCCACGAACACGGCAACATTTCAGGCTCTGGATTCCAAGTTCACGGTGAAGTTTCCGTTGCATCCTTTTTATGGCTGCATTGGCGTAGCGCCTGCTGGCGGCGAGGCACGTACCTCAGTGGTGCCAGAGGCTTTCGGCGGCAACATGGATTCGCCCGAGGCCAGCGTGGGCAATACGGTTTATTTTCCCGTAAATGTTTCTGGAGCCATGCTCTTTCTGGGCGATGGACACGCCGCCATGGGTGATGGCGAAATAGCCGGCACTGCGCTGGAAGTCCCGTTACGCGGACGCGTGCAAGTGCACGTGATCAAAGGCCAGAAAATCAGCTGGCCGCGTTTTGAAAATGACGAATACATTATGACAGTAGGCGCTTACCGTCCGCTGGACGATGCGCTGCGTATCGCCTTCACGGAACTTGTTGGCTGGATTCACACCGACTACGGTCTCTCTGAAATGGACGCCTACGAACTTCTTTCAAAGGTCGGAGAGATTCATCTGAATGAGATGGTCGATCCAAATTATGTGATTGTCGCCAAGGTGAAGAAGAGCTTCTTGCCGAAGCATAAATAAAATTTCAAATACAGAGGACACAAAGGAACACAGAGAAAAAGCTTTATTCTGATTTCGCTTCTGTGGTGAGATTCTACAACTTCTGCAAATAATCCACGATCTCTGGGCTGGTCCAATTTATCGGGCCGATAAACTTGCGGCGCAGCACACCCGACGGATCGATGATAAAAGTCTCTGGCTGGCCGGTGGTGCCGTAAAGTTCGGCGCTTTTCTTCTGCTGATCGTTGACGGTCAGAAACTCGATATCATGTTTCTTCAGAAATTTGTGGTACGCATCATTGTCATCGTCTGTGCTGACGGCAAAAACCGTCACTTTCGATCCCATTTGTTTCTGCAGCCGTACCATCGATGGCATTTCTTCTATGCACTCCGGGCACCATGTGGTCCAGAAATTCAGGATCACAATTTTTCCCCGCAGGTCTTGTAACCTGACTGTGCGATCCGAATCTTTCACGGTAAAATCCGGCGCGGTTGAACCGACCAGCCGTACGCTGGGCTGGTCATTACAGCCAATGCATCCCGCCAGAACGAGGGTTATCAAAACCGGAATCGAGACACGAAGGGATTTCACGCCCTTATAATAACCCGATTCCTATGAAGACGGCCCAAGCGAAAGTAACGTTACATGTGATTATTCCGGCCCGGAATGAAGACGATTGTATTGGCCGCTGCCTGGAGTCTCTGGTCGCCCAGGAAGGTATCTCTTTTCAAATCATTGTGGTAGATGACGGATCGCAAGACCGGACACGCGCGATTGCCGAGTCGTTTCCGAATGTACAGGTTATATCCGCCACCGAGCCGCCTCCGGGCGTGATGGGGAAGTGCAATGCCTTGATTACAGGCGCGGCTGGAAGCAATGCAAAATGGCTGCTCTTTACTGACGCCGATACCATCCACCATCCCGGATCGCTGGCTGCGGCGGTGAAGGAAGCGGAAGAACGGCACGTTGACCTGCTCTCTTATTCTCCTGAGCAGGAAACAAAAAGCTGGTGGGAACTGGCGGTTATGCCCGTGGTTTTTGCCGAGCTCACGCGGACTTATCCCACAGACAGAGTGAATGACCCCGCTGATCCGGCAGTTGCAGCCAATGGGCAATACATTCTTGTTCGCCGCGAGGCGTATGAAGCCCTTGGCGGCCACGGTGCAGTAGCCAATAAGATACTTGAAGACGTTGAGTTAGCAAGGTTGTTTAAAGCTTCACATTATAAAATCTGGTTTCGCTTCGGCGGCGGTTTGGTGCGTACCAGAATGTACCGTACCTTTCGCGCCATGTGCGATGGCTGGACAAAAAACCTCGCCTTGCTCTTCCGTCATCCTCTGGCCTTGGCCGCCCTGCGAGGGCTTGAATTTGTATTCATCACATTATTTCTGGGTCTTGGATTGTTTCTGTTCGCTCGCGATAAGTTTCGCGATGGCGCATGGATGCTCGGCTTAGGTATGCTTTTTTACCTCAATTTCATTATCCGCATCCGTCGAGCGCATTTTCCCTGGAGAGCTAACCTCGTGTCTTTCTTAGGGTTACCGCTTTTTGTGTCACTTTTGGTGCGCTCGTACATCCATTCCCATGTGAGAGGCGAGTTAACATGGAAGGGGCGGAAGTACCCGCAGTCCGCACCGGAAGCTACAGCTGTTTCATCTACTAAGAAGGGGCAATTTTAAAGCTCTTAGAAAAGAGCCGATTCTCAACGGTCCATACATGGTCTATCTAACAAGGAAAGCAGAGTTTTCGGCTTCGCACTATTACCACAACCCGGAATTTACCCCGGAGGAGAACCTGCGGATCTTTGGCAAATGCAACAATCCGCACGGTCACGGGCACAATTACGCGCTGGAGGTCACGGTAAAGGGCAATGTGGACCAGCGCTCAGGATTTGTAGTGGATCTGAAAGAGTTAAAGGAGATCATGAACCGCGAGGTGATTGATGCGATGGACCATCGCTTTCTGAATAAAGAAGTCGCGGACTTTAAAGATCGTATTCCCACCACTGAAAATCTGGCCATCAGCATATGGAGCCGGCTCCAGTCCAAGTTGAACCGGGCGGAGCTGCACCGCATACGCGTCTATGAAACGCCCGACCTCTTTGTGGATTATTACGGAGAAGAAGCATGAAAGCCTATATGACACGGCGTTATTTGTTTTCAGCTTCGCATCGTCTGCATAGCAATGAGATGTCAGCCGAAGAAAACCAGACCGTTTACGGCAAGTGCAACAACCCGCATGGCCACGGCCACAATTATTCGGTGGAAGTTACAGTTTCAGGCCAGGTGGACCAGCGCACAGGCATGATCTGCAACTTGGTGGATCTGGACCGCTTTGTGCATGAAAATATTCTGGAACGTTTTGGCCACCAGAACCTCAATATGTTAGCGGAGTTTCAAGGTGTGGTTCCGACTACGGAAAACTTGTGCGTAGAAATTTTTGAAGTTCTGGAACGGGACTTTCATTACGCGCAGGTGGATAAAATCCGGGTTGAGGAAACCATGCTGAACTCCTTTGAGTATGCCGGGGGCAGGGAAATCCGCTATTAGGGAGAAATGGGTGAAGCCAGTTACTGCAGTAAAAGAAATGAATGAACCATCGTCACTCTCGTCGGCCAGCACGCAGGAATTACTGCGCGAGGTGTTGGTGCGTCTGGGAGAAGACCCTGAGCGTGACGGCCTGCTTCGTACGCCGGAGCGCATGCAGAAATCGCTGGAATATCTGACCAAGGGCTATAAAGAAGACGCCGACAAAGTTCTGCAGGGCGCGCTGTTTGACGTGCCGTATGACGAGATGGTTATCGTAAAAGACATTGAGATGTTCAGCCTCTGCGAGCACCATCTGCTGCCGTTTTTCGGCAAAGTGCATGTGGCGTATATTCCCAACGGCAAAGTCCTGGGGTTAAGCAAGATTCCGCGGCTGGTGGATATTTTTGCCCGTCGGCTACAGGTGCAGGAGCGCCTGACCGTACAGATTGCCGAGACTATTCAGAGTGCCATTGAGCCGCAAGGCGTGGGCGTGGTGATTGAGGCCCGGCATCTTTGCGTGATGATGCGCGGCGTGGAAAAACAGCACTCTTCTGCCGTGACATCGCACATGCTGGGCACTTTCCGGAACGCGGACAAGACGCGCGAAGAATTTCTGTCGCTGATTCGCAATGGCAAGAATGGAAATTCATTCTAGCGAAAGAATCGCGATCAATACTCTTCAAACGCGTAAACATTTTTTCTTACTGGCAGAAGTTTGATCAGTATTACGCCGGAAATAAATCCGCCAACGTGCGCCCAGAAGGCTACACCGCCGGCTCCGGTGGAAGAGTTCACCAGGGAGGCGGCGCCGCTTAGAAATTCGCCCAGAAACCAGTATCCCAGCACGAGCCAGGCAGGAAGCCAGAAGACAAAAAATACCCACCAGGTAAGCACGCGCGCTCGCGGATACAGGATGAAATATGCGCCCATCACGCCGGCAATAGCGCCGCTGGCGCCCACCGTCGGCAATGGAGACATCAGATTGAACGCAAAATGAACGAGACTTGCTCCTATCCCACAAAGCAGGTAAAAGATTAAGTATCCAAAGTGGCCCAGACGGTCTTCCACGTTGTCCCCAAAAATGCGCAGGAACCACATGTTGGCCAGCACATGCCACCAGGTAGCATGCAGAAACATTGAACTAATAAAAGGAATAAAGGCGTAGGACGCAGGCAAAGAGCCCGTGAACCATTGGTCAACATGGCGGGGGATGAAGGCAAATTGAAACTCAAAGCTGGCAAGTGAACGCGGCCCCAGTGTCTTTTCAAAGTAAAAAATAAGCAGATTCAACGCAATCAAGAAATAATTGATAAACGGAACGGTCGAGCGTGGCGTGTCATCGCGGATGGGTAACATTCAAGTGACTGCTTCTTAAATATCATGCTTGATAAATCGGAGTTACTCAAGTGGACGCGGTATTGATTATCGATAAACCAGCAGGAATGACTTCGCATGACGTGGTGGCGCGCGTGCGCCGCATTACCGGAGAGAAATCCATTGGCCACCTTGGAACGCTCGATCCCATGGCCACGGGCGTGCTTCCGCTGGTCTTAGGCCGATTCACGCGGCTGGCGCAGTTCTATGGCGAAGCCGATAAGCGCTATGAAGGCGCAATCCGCTTTGGCTGGGCCACTGACACCTATGACGCTGAAGGCAAACCTACCAGCGCGGAACAGTCTGTGAATTTTTCAGTTGATCAGGTGCGCGAAGCGGCTAAAGAATTCATGGGAGAGATTGCGCAGTATCCTCCACCGTTTTCAGCTAAGAAGATTGCCGGCATTCCGGCGCATCGGTTGGCGCGCAAAGGACAGCCGGTGGAATTGAAGCCCAAGCAAGTAGAAATCAAAGAGCTGGAATTTCCATCCTGTGACGGCAAAGTCGCGCACTTCAAAGCCTGGGTCAGCTCAGGAACATATTTACGATCGCTGGCGCATGACATTGGAAAAAAACTTGGCCCGGGCGCCCATCTTTCAGCGCTCAAGCGCACTGCCGTCCGCGAATTTCCCATCGAAGAAGCTTACAGCCTGGAACAAGTTGAGCAAGCGCGAGCCACCAACACGCTGGATGACCTGTTTCTTCATCCTCGCCTGGTGCTGCCTGAATTTCCTGCAGTGGTGGCATCGGCTGAAAGCGCATCAAGAATTCGGCATGGCGGCGCAGTGAATTTGCCGGAATTCAGTAAGGCTGCAACCGTGCGCGTCTT
>DASZMF010000235.1:0-4650 GCA_035552035.1 Candidatus Angelobacter sp. | reverse complement strand
GAAGAGTTCTCCGGCGGAAAGGCGCATGAGCATTAGGCGGGAGAGATCTTTGGAATAGAGCAGGCCAACGATGTTTTCTCCACCTTTTTCTGGATCGTACACGGGGACGCGGGAGTGCTGCTCTTCCACTACCTTGGCCATGGCTTCATTCAGAGGCATGTCCGCGGAGAGCGAAAAGATTTTGTGTCGCGGGACCATGATTTCACGCACGGTGGTGTGTCCAAGCTCGAGCGCGCGGTGGATCATTTCTTCTTCGGCTTCAGGCAGCAGGCCCAGGCGTCGGCTGGCGGTGACGATGAGCTTGAGTTCGTCGGCGGAGTGGGCGCTGCCTTCACGCCTGAGCCGGGAGCCAAAGCCGCGCAACACCAGGTTGGCGGAGCGGTTCATGACTACCAGAAACGGATGAGCCAGGGTCATGAAGACGTCCATGGGGGCGGCGACTGCAAGAGCGACGCGTTCCGCGCGTTCTAAGGCCAGAGATTTGGGAACGAGCTCTCCCAGGATGATGAGCGAATAAGTAATGACCAGAAAGGCGACGGTGGCGGACAATCCATGAGCGTATATGCGGGCATAAGGAATGGTGCCAAACCAGGGTTCAAAAACCCTGGCCAGAGTTCCCTCACCCACCCAGCCGAGACCGAGGCTGGCCAGAGTGACTCCGAATTGCACGGCGGGGAGGAATTCATCGAGCCGTTGCTGGATTTTGCGGACGGTGCGGGCGCCAATACGGCGCTGCTCTATCAACTGCTGGATACGCGTATCCCGTACGCTGACCATGGCGAACTCAGCAGCAACGAAAAACGCATTCGCTGCCACTAGGAGAACCACCAGGATGATCCTGAGCAGGACCAAGGTGACCATGGCCTCTAATCATATACCGGCGAGGCCTGAAGCGAGAAAGGGCGAAAGTGCATTGCCTGGATAAGGCTTTACTTAAGGATTTGCTTTCTTTTGGTCTGTTTTCCGGTCTAAGGAGTTGGCCTTTAGGGATTAAGCGTCTTTGAGACCGCTTTTCAGGGAACTTCTTACCTGCGGCCAACGTATTCACAAGCGATAATACTTATTAGAGGACTGTCCCCATGGCAAATGGCAAGAAAAAGAGCAAACGGGTCATTTATATCCTGAGCGCATTCGCGGTCATCGTTTTAGTAGTGGTTGGTCTGGTGGCAGCGACCCGGGGAAGCACAAAGATTGATCCTTCAAAACTTGCAAAGGTGGAGAAGGGCGATCTGGCCAAGAGCGTGGTGGCGACAGGCAAGATTTATCCCATTACGAATGTGGAAGTTAAGTCAAAGGCCAGCGGTATTGTACAAAAACTGCTGGCGGACTATGGCGAGAACGTAAAAAAGGACCAGGTACTGGCCGAACTGGATAAAGAACAAATACTGGCAGAAGTAAATCAGGAAAAAGCTTCTTTGCAGGCGGCTGAAGCTGCGTCGCGCGCCGCGGAGGCTGACCTGGAACATGCCAAAGTGGATGCCGAGGGGCCAGACCTTCCCATGCTGAAACGCGCTTATGAACGCGCGCAGAAAATGGCCAAAGACGGCGTGGTTTCCGAATCAGCCCTGGATGATGCCCAGAGAAATTATGAAATGGCAACAAATAAACAGCAGCTTGGCAAAGCCAATGTAATTTCCTCCGCCGCAAAAATGAAGCAGGCTGAGGCACAGGTAGCGCAGGCCAAGGCGCAACTGGACGAAAAAGAAAAAGAATACCAAAATTCAACCATCGTTTCGCCAATTGATGGCATGGTGCTCTCTCGCGATGTAGAAGTGGGATCGGCGGTGAGCTCAATTCTTGTACTGGGCTCTTCTGCCACGCTGGTAATGACGCTGGGCGATATTCGCTCTGTTTATGTAAAGGGAAAGGTCGACGAATCTGACATTGGCAAGGTTTATATAGGGCAGCCGGCGCGGATTAAAGTGGAAAGCTATAAAGATCGGACATTCTCCGGCAAAGTGACCAAGATCTCACCGATGGGCGTGGAAAAAGATAACGTCACTACGTTTGAAGTGCGCGTATCCATTGATAACTCCAAAGGCGAGTTGAAATCGCAGATGACGGCCAACGCGGAAATCCTGATGGAAGAACACAAAGGCATCCTGATGCTTCCAGAGGGCGCGCTGATTTATGACAAAGACCGGAAGGCCTCGGTTGAAATACCCGATCCAGCCGCAAAAGATGGACGCAAAAAAGTTGACGTCACAGTGGGAATTTCGAACGGGTCAAAGACCGAATTACTTTCCGGCCTGAAAGATGGCCAACAGGTCATATTGCAATAGATACAGGGACCAAACAAAATTTGTTGGAGGCAAGATGAGATCACTCAGAACTTCAGCCCTCGTTATTACTCTTACCGGACTGGCTTCCCTGCCGTTGAAGGCGGCAACAACTGGACATTTTGAAAAAACCTTAAAAGTAACTGGGGCCGTGGAATTGGAAGTTACTTCTGGTTCCGGCAACATCACGGTCCATCAAGGCAGTGAAGGCTCGGTGTATGTATCAGCCAGGATCCATGGCAATAACGGATCATGGCTGTTTGGTGGTGGCGGCAGCAATATTGATGAGCGCATTCGTCGCATTGAACAGAACCCGCCGGTCACGCAGAACGGAAACTCCATCCGCATTGGCAAGATTGAAGACCGCGAGCTGACCAAAAATATATCTATCGACTATGACGTTACCGTCCCGCCGCAGACGAAACTGAATACAACTTCAGGCTCAGGCGATCTAACCATCAAAGGGTTGCAACTGCCGCTCACGGCAAAGACCGGTTCAGGAAACGTGACCGTGGAGAACCTTGCCGCGGATGCACGGGTGAGTTCAGGTTCAGGCGACCTGACCATCAATTCCGTGAAAGGCACTCTCAACGCCGACACGGGCAGCGGCAATATCCGGGTGGATGATCTTACCGGCGATGCATTTGCGAATACCGGCAGCGGCGATGTGCAGGTCCGCCAAAGCGGTGGTGGAAGCGTGAAAGCGCAGACTGGCTCCGGCAACATTAAACTGCAAGGCGTGAAAGGTGGCCTGCGCGCCGACGCGGGCAGTGGCAACATTCATGCCGAGGGCGAGCCAACCTCTGACTGGCGGCTCAGCGCCCGCTCCGGCAACATTACCCTGCGCGTTCCGCAACAGGCTTCATTCAACATTGATGCCCATACCCAGTCAGGAACTTTGCGCATCAACCATCCCTACACAACGCAGGGTACCGTGGCTAAAAACCATATCCAGGGTAAGGTGGGAAATGGCGGCGTGCTGATGGAAGTCCACACTGGCTCGGGCGATATTGAAGTTGAATAATCTTCATTCTCAGGAAGTGTGCTTTGCGGCGCTGGCTATCATTAGCAGCGCCGCATATTAATTTCCGCCGGAATCTTATGGCTCCATCTGCGTGGCGGCACTGCAATGCCAAGCCGTAATCCTGAATCGCCTTCATATCCATAAGCTATGGGAGCCATTGTTTTTGCCTGCCAGCTCTCATACGCTGTGACTATAACTGCCATCGCTCAATGCAATTCTTTTCCCATATGTGGAAACTATGAGTCTCATCGCGAAAAACGTTGATTCTTGGAAAGCTTAACCTTCTTCTAATTTTGCTTTAATTCTGCGCGGTCATTCTCTACTTCGTTCGGCGGATTACTTTAGTAACGTGCAGGGCCATGGAATGAGCCATAGGCCCTACCTATATCACTCAAAGTTCCCGCTCCGGGCAATCAGGCTACGCAGGCTGGTTGTATAGGGCGCTTTACGGGTGACTGAGGACACGTGTGCCAAACTGCGCGGCGGCAAATCCCGCCTTACGCATTTGCGGCAGTGTGTCTATAAGTCTCTCCGCTTCTTCTCCCATCATCCATCGGCCAGCAAGTAGTACGTGGATTCAAAGGCCGGCATTTTTCCGCGCCCGCAAAACACTCTGCGGACGCAGCAGGATACGTCTGTCTAAAAAATCCCCTCCTGATTCGAGAAGTAACGAACAGAAAAAAAGGACGGATTGAACCATGTTGCACTTCAGGAGCACCACTTACAGCGAACCCACGGCCTCACGGCAAACAGAGTTATGGACAGAGCCAGTAGCGCGTCCTGCTCAGGAACAAACAGGCGCAGGATGGATTGGCGGATTTGTTCGGGCTACAGCGCAGACCATTGCGCCTTCGTCCGTCCGCGAGTTCTTCCGCGAACTGGATGCCAATGATCCGGTGCTATCGCGGCTCGGCTGGGCGCTTCTGATGGTGGTTCCCGTGTTTGCAGCCATGGCATTCTTTGCTCCGAGTGCGGCGCAAGGCGTGACTACCGTTAATCCCCTTATTAATCCATGGATCAAGCCCATCAAATTCTCCATGTCTTTCTCTACCTTTGCTTCCACCATGAGTCTGCTTCTGCTCGCGCTGCAAATTCCAGCATGGCAGTTGAAACTGGCTCGCCGGGCAATGGCCGCGAGTATTGCCCTGGAGATTTTGAGTCTGGGCGCGCAGGCATGGAGAATCGCTCACTTGGTTGCGGGACATTCATTCGTCGATAGCGCACTGGCTCAGCTCACCAACAGCATGGTTATGGTCAATACCGCGATCGTCTGCTGGATGCTGGTTTTGTTCTGCGCCAAGCGCGTGAAGACCGATCTGGTAGATAGGCCCATGGTTTCGGCCATCC
>DASZMF010000234.1:0-2092 GCA_035552035.1 Candidatus Angelobacter sp. | reverse complement strand
TCCAATGACAACCAGATTGATGCCGCGCTCACCGAATACCGGATGGTCCAGGATGCCGACCCGCAGGACGCAACTGCGGCGCTGCGCGTGGCTGAAATTTATCGCCGCCAGGGCAAGTTTGACCTGGCCATGGAGAACCTGAAAAAAGCCGGCGCTCTGGTGCAGGATTCACTCGAGATTCCTTACAACGAAGCGCTGATTCTGGAAGCCCAGGGCAAATATGAAGAAGCGGCCGCCGTGTTGCAGCAGATGGTAAGCCATCCGCTGCCCGCCGATGCGCATGCCGGCGACAAGGCGAACCGCGCGCTCTTTCTGGAGCGGCTGGGCAATATCTATCGCGAAGCCGGACGGCCCATGTTGTCGCTTGAAACCTTCCGCAAGATTATCGATCTGGGCGGAGACGAGGCTTCACGCGGCTATCAGGACGTGATTGATGAGTATCGCGACCAGAAGCAGTTCGGCGAAGCGACCAAGACAGCGCAGGAAGCAGTCAAGAAATTGCCCGATGACAAGGCCCTGAAACTGGCGCTGGCGCAGCAGTTGGCAGATGCCGGCAAGCCGGATGAAAGCATCAAGATGGCGAAGTCAACGCTCAAGGGCGGCCCGGACGATCGCGACACGTACATCATGCTGTCACAGATTGATCTGCGGCTGAAGCGCTTCAAAGATTCTGAAGACGCAATTGAACAGGCGGCAAAGCTGGCCGTGCGTCCGGAAGAGAAAGAGTATATCCGCTTCATGCAGGGCTCGATCTACGAGCGGCAGAAGAAATACGACCAGGCCGAGCAGGCGTTCCGCGACGTGCTGCAACAGAATCCCAGCAACAGCATGGCCCTGAATTATCTGGGCTATATGCTGGCAGATCGCAACGTGCATCTGGAAGAAGCGCTTACGCTGGTCAAGAAGGCGCTGGATTTTGATCCACAGAACTACAACTACATTGATTCGCTCGGCTGGGTCTATTTCAAGCTGGGCAAATACGAACAGGCAGAAGAAAGCCTGCGCCACGCGGCAGACAAGAGCCCGAACGATGCGACCATCCAGGACCATCTGGGCGAGCTGTATGCACATACCAACCGCTTCAAACTGGCGGCCGCACACTGGGAGCACGCGCTGGATGAATGGAATAAATCCATGCCCGGCGATGTGGACCAGTCAGACGTGGTGCGTGTCACCAAGAAGCTGGAAAGCACCAAAGTAAAGCTGGCCCAGCAGACGCAGGAAAAATAGTCGATATTCAGAATTGAAATAAAAAGCCTCCGTAGAAAATGCGGGGGCTTTTTCTTGCGTAAAACATATTGCTGTTGTTCATGCAAATGCATGAGGCCTTCAGCTTTTCCACAATCGTACCCCAATATCCGACTCCGTCGCAGAAGACTACAGCGCGATATTTACATGTCGGGACGCCTCTTCCAGGAATAATTCAATATTTACTCAGGGAAAAGAAGGGAACAGCCCTCGATATCCGTTTTTATTTACATAGTTCAGTTTTAGCCCAGGAAGAATCATTTTTGCTGTTAATTAAATATGAAACTGCTGTTGGCGGCTAAGTCGTTGTTCATTCATGGAAGGTAGCGTGAAATGCCCAAAGCCACAAGTGCAAACATTTGGTTTCGAATTCTATTGTTTCTATCAATCTTTATCGTCTCGGTTGCTTTGCAAGCTCAAGATAATGGGATACATGTTGCTGTTCCCAAGGTCTACGATACGCGTTCTCTACAATTGATGATGGATGATTTGGCTAAGAGTTTGCAGAAGCCCGGCTTTATTGATCCTAAAGCCTTGGCAGCTACGCTCGGTAATGTGCAAGGCTATAATGCTACTGACTTCAGTCAAGGGCTAAGTTTGAGCGGAGCAGTAGGTCCACAGGCAGCCTCAGTTTTTGCTGGAAATGGAGGCGTGCCGGCTTCTCCCGCGTCGAGTTCCAGTCCCTCAACTCCAGCCGTATCGATCAGCATAGCTCCCACGCTAAACGCTGGAACCAGCAGTCCTGCCCCATCCACCGGAAGCGGGAGTGGCCCCCAACCGCCTGCACTACCCGCATTTCAGACTGGTCCTACATATAACCCTACTTTCGGACCTAGCGGAGGTG
>DASZMF010000233.1:0-7543 GCA_035552035.1 Candidatus Angelobacter sp. | reverse complement strand
GAAGCGCCCAGGCCTGAGCCCATGACTGCCTGCGGCAAAAACACATCGCGCGTCTGGCTCACGGAGGCGCGTGCGTGCTGCAGATCAGCCATGGCTATGCCGCTGGCGGCGCTGTTCTTCACCGCCAGTTCAATCGCAGTCCGGAAAGACAGCGGCTTATCTTTACTGTAAGAAGAATCTTGCGCGAACAGCATTGCGGGAAGCGCCACAGACCAGACTGCAGCCAGGAAAACACGGGCATACAATTTCATTTTTCACCTGCGCGATATTTCGGTATGGATGGAAAAACGTGATTTTATCGGGAAACGCGCGCCAGCGCATCTCGCGCCGGCCTGTACTGTGAGGCCATGTTCAGGGCCGTCTGGAATTCAGCGGCTGCTTCTTTCTTCTTGCCTTGTTTTTCCAGGAGCACGCCCAGGTAATAATGCGCCTGAAACGCGGGCCCATCTTCTGAGGTTTCATCCCGGGCCACGTAGCGGCGCAACATTTCCGCGGCCCCAGCAAAATTGCGGCTGGCCTGCAGCAGCAGCGAGGCTGTATCAAACTCGGTTACATCGCCCGGACGCGCCGTGTTCACCGCCTGGTTCACGGCCGCTTCCATGTCCGCCAGCCGCCCTGCGCGACGATAAAAATGTGCCAGCTCCACCCAGTAATAAGCAGGCGAGTTGCTGCTCGCGATAGCTTTTTTGTAGGCTGCTTCCGCGCTGCTGTTGCCTTGTTTCTCTTCCACGCGGGCATACATGTAACTGGCCATCGCCAGATTCGTTTTGGCCACGTAGTCGGCCTGCTGGTTGGCTTTGTTTTTGTCGCCACCCAGAAAGCCCGGAGCCTCCAGGTAGAACTCACTCAGGTCAGCGCGTGCAGGCAGATTGTTGGCGTCCAGGGCCACGGCGCGTTCAAATTCTATTTTTACTTTGCGCGCCAGCGCGAAGGCCGTCACCGGATTCGCATCTTCTGCCTTGCGGCCCATCGCTCGCCCCAGCCACAAATGATACGCGCTGTTCTGCGGCTCCAGTGCCACGGCTTTTTCCGCCATGCGCATGGAGGTGTCCCAGAGTTCAAGCTGATAGTAAACGCGGCAAAGCAAATGGTAGGCGTGCGCATTGTCCGGCTGGTTGGCAACAGTGGTACTCAGCTCGCGCAAAGCCATGTCAGCTTTGCCGGCTTTGAGCAGCGCCGCGGGATCGGCGTCCGTGGCGGTTGCTGCGCCCATTGCCAATAAAATAAAAGTGGCTACCCCGAACAGGATCCTCAACGCTCGACCACCTTCACATCCATGCCGCTGTGCAGCGGTTGAGCATTAATGGCGCCCAGCGCAATCTGCGCCCCCTCTTGAATGCCCTTTACTTCCACGCGTGTCAGGCTGGAAAGGCCGGTCTGTATTTCCTGCGCCTGGATTTTATCGTTGGCAATCGTGTAAACGTAGCGCTTGCCCTCAATATCGTGGACAGCCTCGCGAGAGACCGTGAGTGCGCCGTCATGCCGCGCGGAAATAATGCTTACGTTTACATTGACGTTGGGTAGAAGCTTGCGGTCTGAGTTATCGATTTCAGAAGTGATCTCGCCGACCGTGCGCGTGCCCACCATGGTCACAGAAGTTGGGACCCGAGTGAGCGTGCCGTTCCATGTGCGGCCGGGAATTGCATCCCAACGGATTTCCACCTGCTGCCCTTTTGCCAGATGGCCAATCTCCGGCTCATCCACAAAAGCGCGCACGCGGACTTTTTCCAGCACCGCTACCTGCACCAGCAGATCGCCGCTGTTCACATAAGACCCGGCCTTTACCGGGAGTTGATAAACCGTTCCGGCAAAAGGCGCAGTCACGTTGGAGTGGTGCAGCACATCCTGCGCGGACTCATACGCCGCGCGCGCTTCCGCCGCAGAGGCCTCAGCCTTGGTAACTTCCGGCGTGGAGAATCGCCCGCTCAATTTCGATTGCAGCAGCTGGACGTCTGCGTCAGCCTTCTTGGCCCGGCTTTGTGCTGCGTCCACTTCTGCTGGTGACGCCGCGCCGTTCTGGCGCAATTTCTGTATGGCTTGCAGGTTGCGCTGCGAGTCATCGCGCTCAGCCTGCGCCTTGGTCAAATCAGAGTGGATGGTCAGGACTTCTTCCTGCGTCCCGCCGGCTTTAATTGCCTGCAGTGATGCTTCTGCCGACCGTAACTGTGACAGGGCGCGCGCAGCCTGGGCGCGGGCTTCCGCGTCATCGAGCCGCACCAAAAGCTGGCCGGCTTTTACGTGGTCGCCTTCAGCAACCAGAACTTTATTCACCGTAGCGGGGGAAGGCGCATGCGCCTCAAAGCTGTTGACCGGCTCAATTTTTCCATTGGTGGAGATGACGCTGGCAATCTCCTGGCGCACAGCTTTTTCCGCCCGCACCGGCGTGATGGCGTGGTGCCGATTGATGCCGGTGAAAAGCAGCACCGCTACCACCACCAACCCAAGAATGAGCGCCAGCCGCTGGCGGTCACTACCGTTATTTTTGCCCTGTTTGGCCATGGTCAGAATAAAGAATCGGAACTCAAACCTTTAAGTATATCCAAGGTCAGCGCCTCGGCGCAGAAATCCGTAGGCAAGTTCTGCCAGCGCCCTCTGTATCTCATCTCAAAAAACTCAAATCTTTCGATCTTCAATCTTTCGATCTTCAACGTATAAGATTTGATCCAGGTTTTTCTGCCCTTGATTCTATTTTAGATTGTGTCGTCCCGCCCCGCCGGTTACGCCTCTGAAAACCATTGTTACAATAGAGCCGATGTCACATCGTACAGGCTATACCGACGACCACGCAAAATCCGGGCTCGACCATGATTTCCCAGAGATTGACACCTGGCCCAACCAGTTTCCCGGCTATGAAATATTGATTGACGTGCCGGAGTTCACCTCCGTCTGCCCCAAAACCAGCCTGCCGGATTTTGGCGTGCTGGAGGTCCGCTATATGCCCGGCAAGCTTTGCCTGGAATTGAAGTCATTTAAGGAATATCTGCTGGAATACCGCAACCTTGGAATCTTCCAAGAAAATATTGTGAACCAGGTTCTGGAAGATGTGGTGAAGGCCGCCAAGCCAAAGTGGGCGCACGTAAAAGGCGTATTCCGTCCGCGCGGCGGAATAGGAACCACCGTGGAAGCACGCTGGCCCCGGCCGAAGAGGTAACTGAGATCCGGAAAGGTGCGCACCTAAATATGATACGAGTGTTTTCTGCGCTGTTACTGTTCGTCATTTCAGCTTTTTCTCAACAAGATGCTCCATCGTTAAGACTGACTGAGAAGCCCAGTGAATCTTCGGAGCTGACTTTTGCGAAATTTGCGAGGTCCAGCAAGGAATTTCTACGCGACTCCGCGGAGCTGCCCATGCACATGGCTTTCAGCATGTCGGCGACAAATGTCGATGGGAAGGTTGTTAGAAGCCGGCACGGAGGCGTTGATTACGATTTCCATGGCTACAATTCGCGCTCCAGGGAAGGGAATTTTACAATCCATGGCTGGAAGGCCAGGGATAAAGGTGTGGGCACATTAGCTGGGGCACCCACTATTGTGACCCTGTTGATGTTGCCGGAAGCCGAACAAGCCTTTCGCATGCGGGTGATAGATTCTCCTGATCCCGAAACCGTTATTGCTGAGTTTTCCCTGATTTCAGAATGCCAACCTGTCTGGAATAATGAGTTTGACGTGCCTGCACAGACGTGTGGCAATTTCAAAGTACAACTGCGCAAAAACGATCTATCAATGAAGAGCCTTACCTTTGCTATTGCCGGCATGCCCCTTCGGGGCGAGGTCGATTATCTGGGGCAGGCGGCCATCAATCATGAATACATTTCCATGGATTTTCAGAAGGTTACGCTGGCGGCCGATCCCAGACCGTTCGTGGTGCCAAGTCACATTACCTGTACCTTGGAAACGAACAAGGGAAAGCTACTTATCAGCGGAGACTTCACGCTAAAAGATAAGAAGAAATGATTGAGAACGCGGCAGCCGCATATCCGCCTGCTGGCGCGTATAATCCCTGCATCCATGCCGCCCAAACTTTATCCCCGCCTTTTGCTGGCGGTGCTCACCGGACTGAACATTCTCAATTACGTTGACCGCAATATTCTGTATGCCGTTCAGCCTGAAATAAAAAAAGAATTCGCCGTGAGTGACGCTCAGATCGGCGTGCTGGTCGGCGCATTCTTTTTTACCTATATGTTTGCCGCGCCGCTGGTGGGCTGGTTTGGTGATCGTTTCCCCCGCAAAAATATTGTAGTCGTCGGCATCCTCATCTGGAGCGGCTTTACTTTTCTGACGTGGTTCGTGCATGACTACAATCAACTGCTCTTCCGCCACGCCATTGTGGGCATAGGCGAGGCCAGCTACGCGACTATCGCTCCCACGCTGATCGCCGATTCGTTTCCTGCCTTGAAGCGCGGCCGCATGCTTTCAATCTTTTTTCTGGGGCTGCCCGTGGGCAGCGCCGCCGGATATTTTGTCGGCGGCTATGTGGCCCATCAATTTGGATGGCGTGCCCCTTTTATGGCCGCCGGTGTCCCCGGCTTTCTTCTGGCGATTCTGCTCTGGCTGCTGCCTGAGCCGCCGCGCGGCCATCATGAAGAAGTTGTGCCGGCCAATTTGCGCACCTTGCTGCCTGGTCTCATGCGCAATGGCGCATTCATCACCGCTACGCTGGGCATGGCGCTTTATACATTTGCCATTGGCGGCATGCAGGTCTGGATTCCCACATTTCTTGAGCGCGTCCGCAATATGGATCTGAGATCGGCGAATATTGACTTTGCTCTCATCACGGGAGTCAACGGCATTGTAGCCACGCTGCTTGGCGGATGGATTGGCGACCGCCTGCTCAAACGCTACTTCGGCGCGTACTATTCATTTTCTGGCATCGCCATGCTGGTTGCCGTTCCGTTCATGGTTGCGGCCATTTACGTAAGCGGCAAGTTCATGTTTCCGGCAATTTTTATCGCGGTGTTTCTGGTGCTGGTCGGCACCGGGCCGACCAACGCCGCGCTGGTGAACTCCGTAAATGCCGGCATCCGTTCCACAGCGCTGGCCGTGAACGTTTTTGTAATCCATCTGCTGGGCGACGCTTTCTCTGCGCCCATCATCGGCAAAATCTCTGATCATACCGGCTCTCTGCAAACTGCTTTCTGGATAGCCTTTGTTGCCGCGGGAATTTCTGGCGTGATCCTGCTTTACGGCGCGAAATATGCGCCGCGGTTCGGTAGTGGTTCAGTTTGAAAACTGAACCACTAGCAGTATCAGCGTCTAGCGATTCGTTAGCGAATCGCGGGCCTTTAGGCAGACGTTCATCGCGTAGCGATGAATCGAAAGGGAACCGATTCACATGATTGGGCTTCACTGGGCTTCATTCTGGTGGATCACCGGCCTTCTGCTCGCCGCAATCTGGCTGGTTCCCGTCGTGCAGTTGGTGCTGCACTTTTCTGAAGTTGCCGATCTCACACAGCCCGAGTGGGCGACGCCTAAAGATGTAGCGTTGCCATCGCTCACCATTGTGGTGCCCGCGCGCAATGAAGAAGCCGAGATTGAGCCGGCGCTGCGGTCGCTGCTGCAACTCAACTATCCGCAGTATGAAGTTGTCGCCGTCAACGACCGCTCCACTGACCAGACCGGAGAAATCATGGAGCGCCTCGCCGCCGAGCCGGCATCGCAAGGCCGGTTGCGCGTGGTCCATGTAAAAGATTTACCAGCAGGATGGCTGGGCAAAGTTCACGCCATGTGGACCGGCGCACAGCAGGCCGGTTTGCAATCCAAGCCGCAATTCAAGTCTGATTGGATTTTATTCACTGACGCCGATTGCGTCTTTGCCGCAGACTCAGTGCGGCGGGCCATGCATTACACGCTGAACACCAACACTGACCATCTGGTGCTTTTCCCTACAGCGCACATGAAGAGCCTGGGCGAACGCATGATGATTTCTTTTCCGCAGGTCATGTCGAACTTCGCCATGCGGCCATGGAAAATCCGCGATCCAAAAGCGCGCGACCATGTAGGCGTTGGCGCTTTCAACCTGGTGCGGCGCACGGCTTATGAAGCGATTGGAACTTATGAAAAGCTGCGGCTGGAAGTGGTGGACGACGTGAAGCTGGGCGAGGCCATCAAGAAATCCGGCCTGCGGCAGGACGTAGTCTTTGGTCCTGGCCTTGTCACGCTGCGATGGGCCGTAGGCGCGGCCGGCGTGGTTGCGAACCTGGAGAAAAACCTGTTCGCCTTTCTGCAATTCCGCATTGCGCTGGTGCTGGCAGTTTGTGTTGTCACCAGCTTTTTCTGTATCGGCCCATTTGCAGGCTTACTCTTTGCCGTTGGATGGGCTCGTGCGCCTTTTGTTGTGGCTGTCGCCATGGTTGCCATCGCCTACTCCTACACCGGACGCTACATGGCCAGTTCCCCACTGCTGTTTCTCACGTGTCCGGTTGCAGCTATCGTCTTTGCCTACGCAACTTTGCAGTCAGCTTTCACCGCATTGCGTGACGGAGCAATAACTTGGCGAGGGACGAAATATTCTTTGAAAGAGCTCAAGAAAAAATATTAACCGCAGATTTGCGCGGATGAACGCTGATCAGGATTTAGTCAGAGGCCTCTTCTTCTCGAAACGCCATCCCGAACCGAGCCAACATGCTGTTTCATTATTATCTTAGTGATTGCGCGAGTGTGAGGGAACTGCTCCGCTGTAGCTTCAGGCCCAGAACGCTGAAGAAAAATCTGCGTTCATCTGCGCAAATCTGCGGCAAAGCATTTGAAACGGCGAGCCTACCGAAAGAGATTCTTCAGAATAAAAATCGCATTGGCCGGGCGCTCGGCCAGCCGACGCATCAAGTAGGGATACCACTCCGTTCCAAACGGAATATACACGCGGCAGCGCCAGCCTTCTTTCACCAGCTTCTGCTGCAGGTCGCGCCGCACTCCATAGAGCATCTGGAACTCAAAGGCTGAAGGCGGAATTTTTTCTTTCTGCGCAAACTCAATCGTCGCGCGGATCATATTCTCATCATGCGTGGCGATGCCATGGTAAACGCCGCTCTTCAGCAGTATCTTCATCAGCTTCACGTAGTTCGCGTCGTTATCAGTTTTCTTCTCAAATGAAATCTCTGGCGATTCCTTATACGCGCCCTTGCACAGCCGTATGCGGATACGCTCTGCCAGCAGCGCTTCCACATCTTTTTCACTGCGGAACAGATACGACTGGATCACTGCGCCCACGTGTCCGGCATTTTCCGGCTGCCGGTGCAGGCGATGGACAAAGTCCAGAGTGCGCTGCGTATAGGGCGAGCCTTCCATATCAATGCGCACAAAATTATTGATTTTGGCCGCATGCTGCACCACACCGGACGCAATTTCATACGCCATGCTCTCATCCACGTCCAGCCCCATGTGCGTAAGCTTAAGGCTCACGTTGGCGTTGAGCGACTGGGCATTCATCTGGTCCAGCATCTGGTGGTGAAGCTCTGCGCTGTGGCGTGCTTCTTCGGCGTTGGTAACGTTTTCGCCCAGGTTGTCCACGCTTACGCTCAGCCCCAGCTTGTTGGTGGCCTGCGTG
>DASZMF010000232.1:0-5472 GCA_035552035.1 Candidatus Angelobacter sp. | reverse complement strand
GACTGACGCAGCATACCGGTCTGCATCTCAATAATCCCCGGCACACCGATGCCAATTCCCGCCAACTCGCCGGTGCCGCTCAGCTTGGCCACAATCTCCTGGATCGCCGCGCACATCTCGTCGATCACCTGGTCGCGTCCGCGCGCCACTTCCGTGCTGGTGGTTATTTTGTCCAGCGTTTTACCCTTATCGTCAATCGCGGCAATACGCAGGTTGGTCCCGCCCAAGTCAACCCCAATGGCAAATGTGGTCATAGAGAATTCCAGCTCCTGTAAAAGTGCATATGACGCCTGCAACAGATTAATAGCTTGCGGCCGCGAATGCGAGTTTCTGGCGGCTTATGGATGAGATGCTTGTCGTTCATTGAGAAAACATTCAATTCGAATAAGCGCTATTTGAAGAATCGCGAAGAACGGTCTATCTTTTCCGTCATGCAGATTAAAGGAAAAGTTGTGGTGGTAACCGGCGGCGCAAATGGTATCGGACGGGCGCTCTGCCTCAGGTTTGCCCAGGAAGGCGCGCGCCTGGTGTCCGTCTCTGACATTGATGAGGACAACGGCTTTAAAGTGATGCAGGAGCTGGGCGAAGGCCGCGGCGCATTTGTGGCCGCTGACGTCTCCAAAGAAAGCCAGGTCAAATTTCTTGTGGATACCGTCACCGAAGTCGCCGGGCAGGTAGATATTTTCTGTTCCAATGCCGGCATTGCGGTGGCTGGCGGCCCAGAAGCGACTGACCACGAATGGAAGCGCAGCTGGGAGATCAATACCATGTCTCACGTTTACGCTGCTCGCGCGGTGCTGCCACAGATGCTCGAACGCAAACAGGGCTATCTTGTGCAGACTATTTCAGCCGCTGGATTGCTCACATCACTCGGCTCCGCCCCGTATGCAGTCACCAAGCACGCCGCCCTGGGCTTTGCCGAATGGCTCGCGATCACCTACGGTGAACAGGGCATTCGCGTTTCTGCGCTCTGCCCGCAGGGTGTGCATACCAACATGCTGAAGTCAGATCACCCCGGCACCAAGATGCTGCTGGAAGGCGCGATTGAACCGGAGCAGGTTGCTGACGACGTGGTGAAAGCAATCACGGAAGAAAGATTTATGATCCTGCCTCATCCGGAAGCGGGCAAATATTTTCAGAACAAGGCCAATGATTATGACCGCTGGATTCGCGGCATGATGAAGCTGCAGAGGAATATAGAAACGGTGCAATAGGCTTTATTTGAATCCGGGTTTGCGACGAGGCTTTTTTCTAAGATCCCGAAGCAAAGCGAGGGATCACTATTACTACGTCGCCCTTAAAGTTCAAACATGAATTAATTGCTTAAGACGACGAAGATAAAAATGAGATGTTGTAAATCCTCAAAATATCCTGCAGGTATAGGGATCTCTCGCTACGCTCGAGATTGCAGAAAAAGCTTTGCTTCGGGATTTTAGAAAAAGCTATTTCTGGCACTTCGGGCAATAATGCGTTCCCCGTCCGGCCACCACGATCTTCTTGATCGGCGTTTTGCACTTCAGGCACGGCTTGCCTTCGCGGCCATAGGCGCGATGTTGGATTTGGAAAAAGCCTTCCGCGCCATCAGCGTCAACGTAATCAGAGATCGACGATCCTCCGGCCGCAATTGCTGCATGCAGAACTTTCTGCACAGCCGCATGCAGTTTGCGTAGCTCCACAGCGGTAAGGGTATTGGCGCGGCGGCGCGGACGAATATGCGCGCGGATCAAAGCCTCGTCGGCGTAAATGTTTCCTACGCCATGCAGCAGTTTCTGGTTCAGCAGCGCTCCTTTGATGGGCGCTTTGCTCGCGTGAAACAGCCGGGAAAACTCTTCCACGCTGATCTGTAGCGGCTCTGTGCCGGGGCCGCTGAAGCTGCTTTGCCTGACTTCAAGCCGTCCAAAGCGTCGCGGATCAACAAACCGCAGCTCCTTGCCTGAAGCCAGCTTGGCTACCAGGTGCGTGTGCTTCAGCAGCTCTGTTTCTGGCGTGGCCACCAGCATTTTGCCTGTCATGCCCAGGTGGACGATCCATTGCGGAACGTCATCTTTGTTGTCGCTAGAATTTTTAGATGTAAGCTTTTTGGGTGGAAGTTCTTTGGCCACAAGTTCAAAAACAATGTGCTTGCCCACACGTTTTACACGTTCGATGGTCGCGCCTTCCAGCGTTCTGGAAATTTCCGCAGCGGCGGACTTAAGCACCTGCGGTTTGCTGCCAATCCAGACCGACTCAATGCGATCTCCGGCCACGCGCTTGTTCAGCCCGTTGGCAATGGTCTCGACCTCTGGTAGTTCTGGCATTTTTGTTTTTCAGCTACTTACGATTAGATGAGAGATCCTGCGCCAAGGGCTCAGGATTTCGCCTGGCAGGCTCCCGCTTCTAACCCATCGTGCCAATCCGTGCGTTGAGTTGTCGCTCACGCCTGCAACCCGCTCAACTGGGAGTTCTGGCACGAGTTCCATCATCTCATGAACCCAGCGCTCACTTTCTTCGTATCACTAGAAGGCCGCCTCTGAAATCAAGAGACAATTAGCGGCGGCAAACACCGCGCAGATACAATGGGCTATCAGCAATCGGCATTCTGGGGGGCGTTTGAAATTCTTCGATAAAAAAACTGCGCAAGCGCTCTTTACTGCTCTGGTCTTTGCCCTGGCTCTTATATTTTTATACGTCGCATGGCGCGCGCTGATCACATTTCTCTTCGCCATTTTCTTTGCATATATTTTGGAAGCGCCGGTTTCCCGCCTGCAGGGCTGGCTCAGGGGATCGCGTCCGGCGGCCATTGCCGTGGTGTATGTGATTTTTATTGGTGCGCTGGTATTTGCGTTTGCGCTAATGGGCCCTCCGGTGATTGAAGAGGCGCAAAAGCTCATGCAGCAGGCCCCAGAGTTTGGAAAGACCATTACCTCCGGCAGCCTGATCAAACAACTTGCTGACAAGCACGGCTGGAATACCACGATTGTGGACTGGGTTAGGACATATCTCATCAAGCACCAGGCGGAGATCATTGCCACTACGCAAAACTTTATTCTTCGCGCCGCCAAGACAATCCAGAGCATGTGGTGGCTGGTGCTGGTCCCCATTCTGGCTATCTTCTTCCTGAAAGATGGACACGAGCTGAGCCAGCGCTTCATTAATTCTGTGGAAGATCCGCGTAACCGGCAGATGGTATCGGAAACCGTGGAAGAGATGAATTCAATGCTGGGGCAGTTCATACGCGCCCAGCTTACGCTCGCCGGTCTGGCCATGGTGGTGGTGACCTTTGTTCTTTGGATCATGCGCGTACCCTACGCGTTTGCCCTGGGACCCGCCGCAGGTGCCCTGGAGTTTGTTCCCGTGGTTGGACCAGCCGTGGGTCTGGTGGCGGTGCTGGCTGTGGCCCTGCTTTCTGGATACAGCCATATGTGGCTCTTGCTGATCTTCCTGCTCATATGGAGAGGGATTCAGGACTATATAACCTCGCCGCGTATTCTAGGCAACAAACTGGAACTTCATCCGCTTACTGTATTGTTCGGCGTGCTTGCCGGTGGAGAAGTGGCTGGTGTGATCGGAGTCTTTCTCTCCATTCCTGTACTGGCCACGCTACGTATTCTTTGGCATACGTGGATGCTCTATCGCAAATCTGGCCGGCAGCGGATCAGCACGTAAATTCATGTTTTGCGCTGTTGAAGCGGCGAATCTATTGAGCCAGCTTGCTGGGACTCTCGGCGATTCATGCTCACGCAAATAATAAGTCCTGCCAGCTGCGAACTGCGGAGTAGCTGCTTGCATCTCAGCTGGGGACATGCCTGAGAGCAAACAGAGTAAACAAAGCACACGAAGAAGCGCAGAGCAGATATTGGACGCAGTCCTTGCGAACGCCAAGGACGAGCTTTCGCGGTCCACCGTAGGTCTTTTATTTTCCGGATTCGCCGGAGGACTGAGCATGGGGCTCACCGGGCTGGCGGTGGCGCTGGCCATCAGCTATCTGGGCAATGGCCCGGTGCAGGAATTTATTTCTTTCTGTTTTTATCCTATCGGATTCATTGTGGTGGTGATTGGCAGAGCGCAGCTCTTTACTGAGAACACTCTTTTTCCCGTGGTGCTGATTCTAGAAGAGCGCAAGCACGTACTGAATACATTGCGGCTTTGGGTGGCTGTGTTTGTGTCCAACGTGGCAGGGGCCGTTTTCTTTGGCTGGCTGGTGATGAAGACCGGAGCGCTCTCACCTAACTTTGCCGATGCCCTGGCCGGTTTGGGTCTGCAGGCAGCCAGCGGACACTTTACGGTTATTTTTGTTAAAGGAATTATCGGTGGATGGATGATCGCGCTGGTCGCGTGGATGGTCACCGCCAGTCACTGGACCAGCGGACAAATTATGGTTACGTGGATGCTGACGTTCGTCGTCGGCGCCGGCCACTTTTCGCATTGCATTGCCAGCAGCGCAGAGATTGTGGCGGCGATTATGTCTGGCCATCTGCACTTCAGCAATTATTTTCAATGGCTGCTTCCGGCAACGCTGGGAAATATTGTGGGCGGCGTTTCCATTGTGAGCCTTTTGAATTACGGCCAGGTGCGCGGCGGCGACCCACTGGAGACGCTGTAACTCTATCGGCACAAGGTGATGTGGCTGCTCCTGTCCATTTGCCGCACTCCCTGTATAATCGAGCGTTCGTTACTCTCGTTTTGAGGCTTTTACGTTATGCCACCATCAGGAATCGCGACTATACCTGCATTGAAAGATGTTTACACGCAACTAAAAACGCGTATGGATAAAGCGGTGGAAGATTTCCGCACCAATCTAGCCGCAGCGCGCACCGGCCGCGCGTCTGTTCATATGCTGGACCCTGTCCGCGTACCTTATTACGGTTCGGAAATGCCGTTGAATCAGGTGGCCCAGGTGCACGCACCGGAGCCGCAGATGATTACCGTGCAGCCGCACGATCCCAGCATCCTCGCCGATATTGAAAAGGCCATTCGTTCCGCCGGCATGGGGCTCAACCCGCAGAATGACGGCAAAATGATTCGCGTTCCCGTGCCAGCGCTAACGGAAGAGCGCCGCAAGGACATGGTTAAGCAGCTGCATAAAATTCTGGAAGACCATCGCACGGCCATCCGCAATGTGCGCCGCGACGGCAATGACGCCATCAAGAAAACCCTGAAAGACAAAAAGATTTCAGAGGACGAAGAGAAGAAGGCGCTGGATGAAGTCCAGAAGCTGACCGATGGCGAGATCAAGAAGATGGAAGAAATGTACGCCACCAAAGAAAAAGAACTAATGACTGTCTGAGAGACTGGTCTGCAAGAAATACAAAAGCCTGGCTGCGGCCAGGCATTTTCTTTTGTTGAAGTTTTTTGCCGTATGAGTGTTGAAGTGTGGCTGAGCAATCGAATCAAGACTATTAGAAGATCACCTCTGTGTTCCTTCGTGTTCTCTGTGGTAAATGTTTTGGTTTTTAGTGCGGCAGCTTTTTCCAGTCGTCCAGAATTTCCGGC
>DASZMF010000231.1:0-2536 GCA_035552035.1 Candidatus Angelobacter sp. | reverse complement strand
GCTACCAAAGTTTTTTTCAACACTGCATGCCACTTTCAAAACACCACATTGGTCCACGTGGATTGCCGGCCTGCTGGTAGGACTACCAGCGGGATTTGTGGATATTGGCCAGGCCGCTGATCTCTCAAATATCGGAACCTTGTTTGCGTTTGTTCTGGTATCACTGGGAGTGATCTTTCTGCGGAAAAGCCAGCCGGACCGTCCACGTGCGTTCCGCGTTCCCTTTGTGCCGCTGTTCCCGATTATTTCCGTGCTGCTCTGCATTTCTCTTATGTCAGGCTTGCTGGTAATTACCTGGCTGCGCTTCTTTATATGGCTGGCGGTTGGCCTGGTGATCTACTTCCTTTACAGCCGTCACCGCAGCGAATTCGCCCCCAATCCAGCTTCATCCGGCAAGGGGTAAATGGCTTCCAAGTCTTTCATTCAATCGCTGCCGAAAGCAGAACTCCATTTGCACCTGGAGGGCAGTGTTGATCCGGCAACGTTGGCGGAGCTGAGCCGCCGTTACAACATGCCGCTGCCCACGGAAAATAATCGCTATGACGTGGCCGGCAGCGGTGACGTGCTAACCGAAGAAGAGATACGCCGTCTTTATTCTTATAACGACTTCAATGGTTTTCTGCTGGCGTTTAAGTCAGTAACGGAACGGCTGCGTGCTCCGGAAGACTATGAGCTGGTGACGTACCGGCTGATGCAAAAGCTGCGCCAGCAGAATGTAGTGCATGCTGAAGTTTATGTAAGCATTGGTGTAATTCGCTGGCGAGGGCAGCCGGTGGAGCCGATCTTTGAAGGGCTGGAGCGCGGACGCGAACGCGGGCAGCGCGATTTTGGCGTGTCATTGCTCTGGATCTTTGACGCCGTGCGCCATTTTGGTCCGGAAGCTGCCGGGGAAGTTTTTGATCTGGCGGCGCGGCTGCGTGACCGCAGTGTTGTAGGCATTGGCATTGGCGGCGATGAAGCGCGCGGGCCAGCTGAGTGGTTTCGCGATCTATATAAAAAAGCGGCAGACAACGGCTTGCGCTTGACGGCGCACGCCGGTGAAACCACGGGGTCAGAGTCAGTGTGGGGTGCGCTGAATATTGGCGCCGAGCGCATTGGGCACGGGCTGGCTGCGGCGCACGATCGTGAATTGCTGGAAATCATGGCAGAGAAACAGGTGCCGGTGGAGATATGCATAACCAGCAATCTGCGGACAGGCGCATGCGTATCGATGCAGGAGCATCCGGTGCGAAAGTTTTTTGATAACGGCGTGATGATCACGCTGAATACGGATGATCCGGCAATGTTTCAGACGACCTTGAATCGCGAGTATGAAATTGCGAAGCAGGAATTTAATTTTTCTGAGGAACATTTACGCGAGCTGGCGCGCAATTCCATTGAGGCTTCATTTCTGCCGGTCGAGAAGAAATTGAAGTTCCTTTCGCAAATTGATTTTCTGGCATGATTTTTGTTCGTATGACTTTTCTCGTATGGCTTCTCTTGCATGACAAAACACATTGGCATTGTTGGATGCAGCGCGGAAGGCGCAGCGCTTTGCTACAGGACAATCTGTCTTGAAGCCGAGCCGCTCATGGGCAAGTATGCGCATCCTGAAGTAAGCATGCACACGATTGCGCTGGCTGAATACATGAAGCCCATTGAAGCCGGCGCGGGCTGGCAGCCAGTAGCTGAATTGATGCTGCGGTCGGCGGAGGCGTTGAAGCGCGCCGGAGCGGACTTCCTGATCTGCCCTGACAACACGATTCATGAGGCCATGCCATATGTTTTGTCGCAATCACCGCTGCCCTGGCTGCACATTGCGGAAGAAGTGGGCAAAGAGGCCAAGCGTCGCGGCTTCAAAAAGCTGGGACTTACAGGGACAAAGTTTCTGGTGAGCGGTTCGGTGTATCCGGAGAAGCTGGCGCAGATGGGCATCGGCTATGTGCGTCCGTCGGAAGAGCAGCGTGAACGAATCAACGCGATTATTTTTGATGAGCTGGTGCTGGGCCGGCAGACGGCGGAAGGGCTGAAGTATTTTCAGCAGGTCATCGAACAATTCAAAAGCGATGGCTGTGACGCGGTTGTGCTGGGCTGCACGGAGATTCCGCTGCTGATCGATGACAGCAAATCATCGCTGCCTACGCTCGATTCCACTCGAACCCTGGCCCGCGCTGCCTTGCGGCATGCGCTGGAGCCATAAACTTTTTCAGCAAGAGGAGTCAATAGTGAAGACAATCAGGTGTGTTTATCTTGCTTTGGTAGTACTGGTGCTGTCCGCGTTTGGCTGGACACAAGCCGCGTCGCCAGACACGGAGACGGGAACGTTTCGTCTGCACAAGTTCGAGCAGCCAATCGGCAGTGAGACGTACACGCTCACGCGCTCGGAAGCTGAGGTGACGCTGAAATCTGATTTCAAATTTACTGACCGTGGCACGGAGGTTCCGCTCACGGCTTCTCTCACCATGGAGAAAGACCTGACGCCGCGCGACTTCAATATCAAAGGCAAGATCTCGCGATTTTCTTCCATTGAAGATTCAGTGCATGGACGCAACGCAGG
>DASZMF010000230.1:0-1908 GCA_035552035.1 Candidatus Angelobacter sp. | reverse complement strand
CCCGCATCCGGACTGGATTGCTGGCACTGAGAAAAGCATTCGCATGAACGGGCATCCACAATACGCTGAAGCGCTGGCACTCTATGCCATGGGTGCGCTCGATGATCCACAGGACCTGGCCGCGCTGCAGGCACACCTGGGAACGTGCGGTGATTGCCGTGGTGAACTGGAAGCCTTGCGCGCGGATACTGCCATGCTGGCACTTTCGGCCACAGGCCCGCAGCCGCCAGCACGGTCGCGCCAGCGTTTGCTGAATGCGATTGCCGCAGAGCCGACTCCGCAAAAAACTGCACCGCGATATGCTGTGGGACGGTTGCGTCCGCGTTGGTTTACCTTTGCGCCGGTTGTAGTCATGCTTCTGCTGGCAATCTTCAGCCTGCTGCTGGGACGCGATCTTCGCAATACTCGATTCCGGTTGAGAATGGCCCATGCGCAGATCGAGCAGATGAAGTCAGAAATGGCGCAACAAACTGTAGCGTTGGCTGACGCCAAAAAGGTGGGCGATCTGCTGCATGCAGAAGACGCAACGCCGCTTACGCTGGTTTCCATCAAGACTCCGCCGCAGCCCCAGATGAAGATGCTGTATTCACGCGAAAAAGGCAGCCTTCTTCTGATGGCCAGCAACACGCCGGTTTTGCCTGACGATAAGATTTACGAGCTTTGGCTGCTCCCCATGGACGGCGGCGCTCCCATGCCTGCCGGCTGGTTTAAGCCAGACGCCAAAGGCAATGGCATGATCTTCCATACGCTGGCCTCGGCCGGCATTGGCGCCAAGGGCTTTGCCGTGACGATTGAGCCCGCCGGCGGCAGCACCACTCCGACGATGCCGATCAAGTTCGCGCCTGCCGGGTAAAAACTTCGCCGCAGATTACGCAGATTGAGTACAAAATATGACCGCGGTGGGCATAAATTCATTGCCATCAAAATTAGTTCAATCGCGTCCTTTTGGTTTTCTCCGCGTCTCCGCGCCTCCGCGGTGAAATACTCTTGATCTGCGCTTTTCTGCGTAAATCTGCGGCAAATTGATTCTGTTTTTCCATCTCTCAGTTTTCCATCTGGCAGGCTTTCTTTTCCACAACTTACCTCTAACTTTTGGGTTGACATACTCATATCGATGAATGCATAATTATTCATCGCACTGCATAATTATTCGTATGACGAAATTAGCCAGACAGCAAATGATTGTTGAACTCGCGCATGAAGGGCCCCTGCCGGGACAGCAGGAGCTCTGCAAGGTGCTTGCACGCCGGGGCTTCCCTGTCACGCAGGCTACACTTTCGCGCGACATCAACGAATTGCATCTGGTGCGTACGTCAGAGGGCTACACGCTTTCCAATGGCGATGCTTCGGCAGAGCCAGCACCTGCGGTTTCCCGCGTGGTGCGTGATTTTGTGCGGGAAGTTCGCCGGGCCCAGAACCTGCTGGTGATCAAAACCACATCTGGCAGCGCACAGCCGGTGGCTTTTGCCGTGGACGCAGAAGGCTGGGATGAAATTGTGGGCACCGTTGCCGGCGATGACACCGTCCTGATTATTACGCCGGACAACAAGAGTGCCAAAGTTCTACAGACGCGCCTTGAGGACATGCGCGCGTGATACCGCAATCGATCCAACCCGCGGTTGTTGGTGCAACCGGCTATGCCGGTTTTGAATTGGCGCGTTTGCTCGACCATCATCCGCGCGCCAGGAAGCCGGTGCTGTTTACGCGCAGTGGCGAAACCGGAGCCAAGCTGGACGAGCTTTATCCGCACCTCAGCGGCAATGGCGGCTATCCCATGGAGCCGTTCAAATGGGAGACGCTCAAAGCGAAGGGCGTAAACGTTCTTTTTCTGGCCACGCCGCATGAAGTCTCGCGCGAATGGGTCCCGGAGGCGATTGCCCAGGGCGTTCACGTGATTGACCTGAGCGG
>DASZMF010000229.1:0-2698 GCA_035552035.1 Candidatus Angelobacter sp. | reverse complement strand
GTCATCATCGTTATTTTTCTTTTCCTGCAAGGCTGGCGCAGCACCGTGATTCCAGCCATCACCATTCCGGTTTCGCTGGTCGGAACTTTTATCTTTGCTAAATTTTTTGGCTTCTCCATTAATACTTTGACGCTCTTCGGTATAACACTTGCCACTGGGCTGGTGGTCGACGATGCCATTGTCGTAATTGAAAATGTGGAACGCCATATTGAAGAAGGAATGCATGATCCGCGTGAAGCCACCCAGGTAGGCATGCGGGAAGTGACTGGCGCGGTCGTGGCCACGTCGCTGGTTTTGATCGCCGTATTTGTACCGGTTTCATTGTTTCCCGGCAGCACCGGCCGGCTCTATCAGCAGTTCGCGCTGACGATTGCCTTCTCTATCGCGATTTCAACTTTCAACGCGTTAACGCTCTCGCCTGCGCTGGCCGCTTTGCTGTTGCGCCATCGCGACCGCCGGCAGAATCGCTTCTTCGCCGGCATCAACTACGTCATTCATAAAGTCACCTCGGGCTATCAGGCTGGGCTGCATCATCTCACCAATCAGCGTACGGCTGTCGTTGCAGTTTTCCTGCTCGGATTGGCGGCCACGTATTTTGTGTATCAGCGCGTGCCTACCAGCTTTGTCCCACAGGAAGATCAGGGATATTTCTTCGTCGTGGTGCAGGCGCCGCCCGGCGCTTCTCTGAATTACACCAGCAAAGTTATGGACCGCGCCGCGGCCATGGTGAGCGCGAACCCTGACGTGCAAGGCTGCTTCTCCGTTCCCGGCTTTAGCTTCAGCGGCAGCGCCGCCAACCAGGGAATTATTTTTGCCAGCCTCAAAGACATCAGCGAGCGCAAAGGCGATGCGCACAGCGCGACCAACGTGATCAATCTTCTGCGCGGACAGCTCATGAGCATCAATGAAGCCTTTGTTGTCGCATTTGATCCGCCGGCCATTCAGGGTCTGGGACAGTTCGGCGGCTTTACCTATGAATTGCAGCAGACGGGCAGCGGCACGCTGGACGAACTTGAAGGCGTGGAGCGCCAGTTGATTGCCAAGGCCAACACGCGTCCCGAGCTGGTGCATCCGTTGTTCAGCACCTTCACTGCGCGCGATCCGCAATTTGTCGTGACCATTGACCGTGAAAAAGCCAAGAGCCTGAACGTTCCTTTTTCGCAGATTACATCCGCGCTGCAGATTTACATGGGATCGCAGTACGTCAACGATTTTGATTTCAACAATCGCTCGTATCGCGTGATGGTGCAGGCTGATCAGCAATTCCGCTCGCAGCCGCGCGACCTGCGGCAGTTTTATGTGCGGTCAGATGACAATCACATGATCTCCCTGGACAATCTGGTCACGGTAAAAGAAGGCACCAACGCCAGCGTGATCAGCCACTACAACATTTTCCGTAATATTGAGATCAATGGCAGCGCCGCTCCGGGTTACAGCTCCGGCCAGGCCATCAGCGCCATGGAAGAGCTTTCCAAACAGGTGCTGCCGCAGGGCTACGCCTTTGAGTGGACGGGAATCTCGCTGGAAGAAATTCAATCCGGCGCGCAAACGCTCCTGCTCTTCGGCCTCGGCCTGCTCGTGGTCTATCTCACGCTCTCCGCGCAATATGAGAGCTTTGTTCTGCCGTTCATCATTCTGCTTGCCGTGCCTATGGCGGTGCTCGGCGCTCTCCTGCTGCAATCGGCACGCGGACTTCAGAATGACGTTTACTGCCAGATCGGACTGGTCATGCTCATTGGACTGGCGAGTAAGAACGCCATCCTGATCGTGGAATTTGCGGAGCAGTTGCAGCATCGCGGGCTGAGCCTGGTGGAGTCAGCCATTGAAGCCGCGCGTCTGCGCTTGCGTCCTATTCTTATGACGTCCATCGCGTTCATTCTCGGCGTGCTGCCGCTGGTGTTTGCCTCCGGCGCAGGCGCTGCCGGACGCCACTCCGTGGGCACCACCGTTTTCGGCGGCATGATCGTCTCTACATTCCTCAATCTCTTTATCATCCCGGTGCTATACATCCTGGTCCGCGGATGGCTGCCGATGAAGCTGAAACCAGAGACTGTTGAAACGGAAACACCGGAGCTAGTGGAGAGCCGGTAAAGCAGTTCGGCCAAAGCAGTTTGCAGTCCGAATATTTTTTCTGACAGGAACGTGCTCATGAAAAAGCTTGCGTTGTTCTGTGTGCTTGCGCTTTTTTCTTCTTTCGCCTCTGCCGCTGCAAAACCTGAAAAACAGACTCTCACCTCGCAGGGCAAAGAGCGCACCTATTACACCTTCACGCCGGAAAAACTCACCGGCCCGGTACCGCTGCTTCTGCTGCTGCACGGCTCCGGACGTGACGGCATGTCGCAGATCAATGAATGGAAAGGGCTGGCGGAAAAACAAGGCATCATTCTTGCCGCGCCTGATTCGGCCAACTCGCGAGAGTGGAGCATGAATACTGACGGGCCGGAGTTTCTGCATGATGTGGTGGAAGCGGTGCGCGCAAAAAACTCCGTCGACGGCCGGCGCATTTATCTTTTTGGCCACTCCGCCGGGGCGGTTTTTGCCATGTACATGGGCGTGATGGAATCAAAATATTTTGCCGCCGTGGGCGTGCATGCTGCGCAATGCGGGAAGATTTCTATCCTTATCTTGACCTGGCAAAACGCAAAATCCCCGCCTCCATCTGGATAGGGGATAGAGACCAGTTCTTCTCCATGGCTTC
>DASZMF010000228.1:0-2251 GCA_035552035.1 Candidatus Angelobacter sp. | reverse complement strand
TGTCCGCCGGCATACTCCCAGCGCGACGTTGCAAAGCGCACCGTGGTGGCCAGCGCCAAACCAAGAATGATTAAGAAGCTCTCGCTCGCAAGCAAGACCAGCGTCTTGGTAGGAATTCTTTGTCCGCCAATCTTAAGCATTGCTTACCTTGGCAATCGACATCAAGTCCATTGCTCCCCCACCGTCTTCCTGGTCATCGTGTTGGGCCAGAACGCTGCCATCCCCGCCGGGCATGCTTTTTACGTTAGTCCGGTTAGGTGACAGGCCAGCGTCGCGAATCTTGTAAAGCAGCGCACGGTAGCTGATCTTGAGCGACTCAGCCGCGCGGCGGCGATTCCAGTGGTGCATCTGCAGAACTTTGAGGATGATCTCGCGCTCCAGGCGGCGCACAGCCTGATTGGTGATCTTCTTCAACGGCACCGGGCCATCCTGCGGAATTTCAAATTCGAAATTGTTTGGCACTGGCTCTGAAAGATCTGCGCTGATGCAGGTTTCCGTTCCCAGAATCACGTACCGCTTGATCATGTTTTCCAGCTGGCGAATGTTGCCTGGCCAGTGGTAGGCCATCAGGAGCCGCATAAGTGAAGCCGAAAGCGGCTGGGCCTTGCGGTTATAGGTCATGTTGAAATGGGCGCGGAAATATTCGACCAGTTCAGGAATGTCCGCGCTTCTTTCACGCAGTGAGGGCATGGTGATATTTACGACGTTAATGCGGTAGAACAGATCTTCACGGAAGCCGCCGGAAGCGATTTCCTGCTTCAGGTCACGATTGGTGGCGCAGATCACGCGTGCTTCAGAGCGCGTATCTTCCTGCGCGCCGATGCGGGAGAATTTTCCGTCCTGCAGAACCTGCAAAAGCTTGGACTGAAGGCCCATGCTCAACTCGCCAATTTCATCGAGAAACAGGGTGCCGCCATCGGCCAGGGCGATCAGGCCAGGGCGGGAGGTGTAAGCGCCGGTAAAAGCGCCTTTCTCATAGCCAAAAAGTTCGCTTTCCAGCAAAGCATCTGGAATGGCCGGGCAATTGACCTTTACATAAGGGCCTTTGGCCAGGGAGGAAGCACGGTGAATAAGCTTGGCAATAATCTCTTTGCCAGTGCCGCTGGGGCCTTGAATCAGTACGGGTACGTCTGCCGAAGCCACCATGGCCAAGTCGCGCTGGACCTTCTTCATTGCTTCAGAGGTGCCAAAAATAGCCGACTCAGGTGGCAGGTCAAGATTTTGCTCTACTGTGTGTTTCATCCAAGCTCCGTCGTGCTCAGCCAGATTTTCGTTTGCTGTCGCTGCCTGTATATGTGCATGTACAGAGCCAAAGTGTCCGGTAGGACATGCCCTTTAGGACATATGTAATCCATGGTTAAGAATATTTCTATCTTATTGAAAATAATGGATAATTTGCTTATACGGGCCAGATGGGGCGGGTTTTGGGTGGGCTGGGATGGAGAGTTTGCACAGGAAAGTAGGAAAATGTTTTCACACTGGGAAGATCACTTTCCTATAAATCCTAATGAATAGGGGTTTGCGACAAGGCCGCGTTCTCGGGTGGGACGGGCCGAGTAGAGGGTATTGCGACATTCCCAAAAAACTCTTTCGTCCGACCCTGTTGATGACTAGAAGCCGACTTCCATGTGCCACCTGGGCTAAACCTTCGTCAGGTGGATTCGCGTTGGCGAGGAAGTCCCTTGGCCGAGGCCTCGGCTCCAGCTGGTTCACGGAACGGTTCCACAGGGATGCGCTCGTAACGCACTTCCAGTACGGTCAGCGATTCTGTACCGCCCGGCAATTGCAGGACTACTCTGTCACCCTCTGCTGACTTCATCAATGCACGCCCCAGAGGTGACACCCAACTGATGTGATTGCGGCTGAGATCGATCTCGTCTGTGCCCACAATGCTCACCACCCGCTCCTCTCCCGCGGCATTGGCATAGCGCACGGTCGCTCCGAAGAATGCCCTGGTCGCCGCCTGCCCCGATCGCCGAGCTTCCGGGTCCACTACTTCCGCGGCTTCAATTCGCTTCGTGAGAAAGCGAATCCGCCCATCGATCTGCCGCAGCCGCCGTTTGCCGTACTGATAGTCGGCGTTTTCACTGCGATCGCCGTTGCTGGCAGCCCATGCCACCACCTCCGTCACGGCCGGGCGTTCCCTGGTGAGCAGAAACCGGTGCTCATCTTTGAGGCGCTCGAGCCCGCTCGGAGTTATGTAGTTCTTGACAGGCGTCGCGGGCTCGTCCGCTTGTGGTTTTCTCGTAAA
>DASZMF010000227.1:0-3400 GCA_035552035.1 Candidatus Angelobacter sp. | reverse complement strand
AAGCACACTCGATCAGCTCCCAGCCTTTAGGCAGAACCACGACATTGCGTTTGATTCCCAGTGGTCGCGCGAAAACTAGCTTTCCGTCTGTAAGCATGTACGATGCAGCGTCAGTATAGGTCTTAAATATTCGTATCCGTGTCTCACCGCCTTTTGGTACAGGAGCAGACAGGTGCACTTGAATGAACTCGTCTTTATCTTGCATTTGCTGTGGCGCCAGTCCAGTCGCCTTTGCGTCTTTGCCGCTCACCACTTCAAACTTGAGCTCCTTGCCAGTGCTGCGGTCAATCACACGCTCTTTCGTCGCCACCGAACCGGGACGAATCGGATTAAAAAAGAACGGCGCGCCTTCCTGCGTGGCAGTTACGTCATAGATAATGGCGAATTGATGTGTCTCTGGTGGCAGCAGTTCATAGAGAGTGAACTCGTCGGCAGCCATGAGCGGCAGGCTCAACAATAAAAACACGGCTAAAATTCTTGGCAACATAACGGGCGGAGTTTATCACATCAGGTAAATTGACTGATCAGAGGAAATTGCATATTGCGATCTCAAAGAGCGGCGCTGTGCCAAGCCCCAAGTATTACAAGCCTGCAATCAAGCTCTTCTGCATATAATGGACAGGGATGCTTCTTCGCAAAATCTGGCTGGCGTTAACCGGGATCATAGCCGTCGCTTGCCTGGGCACTGCCCTTCGCGCTGAGCCAATCAAGCAACTCAATCCCAGCGGATACGTCAATGATTTTGCCGGCGTCATCGACGCATCGTCCGCTGAATCCATACGCCAGATTTGCGAACAGATTGACCAGAAAGCCAAAGCGCAAATCGCTATCGTCACCATCCACTCGCTGGATGGCGCTGACATTGAAGGCTACGCAGCTGACCTCTACAAGCAATGGGGCATCGGGCCCAAGTCGAGCAATCGCGGCGTACTTATTTTGTTTGCGATCAATGATCGCAAGCGGCGCGTTGAAGTAGGTTACGGTCTTGAGCCTATTCTGCCCGACGGAAAAGTTGGCGGCTTTGGCCGCGAGATTGTTCCCTTTCTCAAGCAGAACCAATACGGCCCGGGCATATTGCTGATCACGCAGCGCATCGCCACAGTCATCGCCACCGATGCAGGTGTGCAACTTGTAAATGCTGAAGCGCCGCGTCCTCCGCCAGACGACCAGCCTGACAACACACAGGTCAACATTTCTCCTGGCGTTTTAATCGTAGGTTTCATAGTTGTTCTGGCCTTTCTCGCCCTAGTTTTGAGAATGTTCGGCTTTGGTTTTCTCTGGAACATTATTGCCATGATGCTTTTTTCCGGCGGTGGCCGCGGCGGTGGAAGTTCCTGGGGCGGCGGCGGCGGTTTTGGGGGCGGGGGTGGTTTTGGCGGATTTGGCGGAGGCAGTTCTGGCGGAGGCGGCGCAAGCGGCGACTGGTAACCGCAGCGCATGTATAAAACTATGGAAGCAGAAAAACAAATCGCAGAATTTGTAGAGCGTCTCAAGCAGGCCGCTGGCTCGAACCTGGAATGTGTGGTGCTGTTTGGCTCAGCCGCGTCCGGTGAGTTTCATCAGGACTTTTCTGACATCAACATTCTTTGCGTCCTGCATGAGCTTTCCGCGGGAACGCTAACTACTCTTGCGCCGACGATCAATGCCTGGACGAAAAACAAATTCCCTGCTCCGCTCTTGTTTTCGCATATTGAGCTTGAGCACTCGACTGATGTTTTCGCCATTGAAATGCTTGATATGTCGCAGCGGCATCGCATTCTTTACGGAAAAGATATTTTCGCCAGCCTGCATGTGCCCATGAACCTGCATCGTGTTCAGCTGGAGCACAATCTGCGGACAAAGCTTCTTACATTGCGGCAAGCATACATTCAAGCCTCAGCCGACACCAGCCGCGTCCGGCGGCTCATGCTGGATTCAGTCTCCAATTTCAGCACGCTCTTTCGCCACACACTCATCGCCATGGGAGAGCATCCCGCGGCAAACAAGGCAGACAATATTAAAAAGCTGGCGGAACGAATCAAATTTGATCCTGCAATTTTCCTGCAACTACTGCAGGTACGCGCTCGTAATGCCAGGGAAAATGAAATTGATCCGAAGGCTGGATTTGCAAAATATCTGGAAGGCATTGATAAAGTAGTGCAAGCCGTTGATGCGCTGGAACATACATAAAAAATCACTGTAATCATTTGAGACGGAGGAGAAGATGAAGTTTTGGATAGCAATTGGAGTCATCGCGCTACTGGTCCTGGTAGGGTTCAGCAGTTACATTGGCGCAAAGAACCAGATGGTGACCAAGAATGAAACCGTGAAGTCAGCATGGGCACAGGTGGATGTTGTGCTGCAACGCCGCGCTGACCTGATTCCCAACCTGGTGGAGACAGCTAAAGGTATTGCCGCGCAGGAACAAACAGTGTTTGGCGACATAGCCAAAGCCCGCTCGCAGCTGCTTGCCTCAAACTCGCCTGCAGAAAAGATTGCCGCCAACCAGCAACTGGATGGCGCGGTATTCAAATTTCTTGCTGTCACAGAAAACTATCCGCAATTAAAGTCCAATGAAAGTTTTATGCGTGTCCAGGATGAACTGGCCGGCGCGGAAAACCGCATCGCCATAGAACGCAAGCGGTACAACGATTCCGTGCAGGACTACAACACCTTCATCGGCTTGTTCCCTAACAGTTTTTGGGCAGGGATGGCTGGATTCAAGCGCAACGATGCCTACTTTGCTGCTAGTGAAGGCGCGCGAACTGCGCCAAAAGTAGATTTCTCCGGCATAAAGCCGCAAGCCACACCGCAACCGGCGCACTAATTTGTTTGGGCCGTGGCTTTGGCTGCGGCCCAGCGCATTCTTAAATGTATTAGCTGGTAAGCCCAATCCGTCGAATCAAATTCTGGAACCGCGGGTCAGAGCGCACTTCGTCCAGCATTGGCTCTACGTTGAGCCAGGTCAGTCCATCAGCGCGTTCTTCAAAAGCCTTTTCCAGCCAGCTCATTGCCTTGTCTCTGTCACCCAACCCGGCAAAAAGCATGCCCAGATATGTTGGCGGGATATAGCGGTTCTTGGCGGTCGCTTGGAACGCCTCTGCCAGCTTCATGGTCTCTTCCATTTTTCCGCTCACGGCATAAGCCAGGCCCAGTGCCGCATCCATCAGCGGCATCTCGCCGGTGTCCGTTCGCGCCTGCTTGAGATGGGCAATCGCTTTGGCGTGTTCGTTCAGGCGCATGTAAGCGCGGCCGGCAATAAAATGCAGCATGAAATATTTTGGGTCCAGCTCTTTGGCCTTCTCGCATTCTTCCACGGCGCGCTGGTACTCGCGGCCAAAGTAATAAGCAGCCGCGCGCGTCGTATGTACCGTCACCAGCCGATGCGGATCAGTCTCCTGCACAATGCTCATGGTCTGCT
>DASZMF010000226.1:0-6869 GCA_035552035.1 Candidatus Angelobacter sp. | reverse complement strand
TGCGCAACTTGAAAATGTTTCCCGGCGCCACCATTGCGCCGGATGGCAGCCTGATCCTGCTGATTGACGTGAACCGTCTGGTGGCCGGCGAGGCGATTGAGCATCGTCCGCTCATGACCACGGCGAATGCGGCGCGCGTGTTTGCTCCTGGCTCATCGGCCATTGCGAATGGCGCGATCCCGCAGGAAGCCATTGATTTTGTTCCGGAAGAAAAACTTGTTGTGCTGGTGGATGACTCCATCAGCGTGCGCAAATTTGTGGGCCGTATGCTGGAGAAAGCCGGCTATCGCGTAAAGCTGGCGGCGGACGGATTGGAAGCCTTGGAGATCGTGACGCAGACGCGCTGCGATTTAGTCGTCACCGACCTGGAAATGCCGCGGACCAATGGATACGAATTGCTATCGCACTTACGGCAGGATCCGCAGACAAGAAATATTCCGGTCATGGTGGTTACGTCGCGCGCCGGCGCCAAGCATCGTGATCGCGCAATTAAAGAAGGTGCGGCGGTGTTCTTGACCAAGCCGGTGCAGGAAGACCAGTTTATTGCGGCGATAGGCAAGTTGATTGGATCGCCCACTGGAATGCACTTGGAGCACGCGACCGCAACACGGTAAGAGTTAAAAGATGACGTTCGATAAGAAAATTCGAGTGCTGATAGTGGACGACTCGGCGTTCATGCGCAAGGTGCTGCAAACTATTATTGCAGCCGATCCGCAGTTTGAAGTTTGCGGAGAAGCGCGCGATGGACGCGACGCCGTTACACAAACAGAGGTGCTCAAGCCAGACGTTATCAGCATGGACATCAACATGCCGCACATGGACGGCCTGCAGGCGACGGAAATTATTATGTCGAGTAATCCGCGGCCGATCCTGATTGTGAGCTCTGAATCAAAAGAAGGCGCGGAAGTTACTCTGAAGGCCCTGGAACTTGGCGCCATTGATTTTGTGGCCAAGCCGAGCGGCGGCATTGATCTGGATATGAGTTCGGTAAAAGACGAACTCTGCCGCAAGCTGAAGATGGCCGCGAAGGTCCGCGTGGTGCGCACGGCGACACGCTCCAAGTTGCAGCATGAAATCGCGTCGTCTTCTCCGCGTGTTGAGCCGGCTGCTAAAAACGGTGACAACGGATTGCAGGAAGTTCGCGCAGCCGTGAATGCCGCAGCCAGGGGCGCGGGAAAGTTTCCTATTGTGGTGTTGGCGTCTTCAACAGGCGGTCCGGCCACGCTGATGAAGTTTATTCCATATTTCCCAAAAGATTTTCCGGGTGCGGTGATTCTGGTGCAGCACATGCCGGGGAACTTTACCTCACAGTTCAGCGCGCAACTGGCAGAAGCGGCGCAGATCAAGGTGAAGGAAGCGGAAGCTGGAGAGATCATTGTCCCAGGCCAGCTTTATGTTTGTCCGGGCTCGCATCATCTGCGCGTTTCGCCTACGGGCAGAATTTCACTCGACGACGGTCCGCGTGTTGGTGGCTATCGCCCCTGCGCTGACCTGACGTTTGAAAGTACGGCTGAATATGCAGGCCCAATGACGATCGGCGTGATTCTGACCGGCATGGGCAATGACGGTTCCAAGGGCGTGCAGGTTATACGGTCGGTGGGCGGGCACGTGATTGCGCAGGATGAATCGACGGCAGTGATTTTTGGCATGCCACAAGAAGCAATCAAGACCGGCGTAGTTGACCAGGTGCTGCCGATGGAAGCGATTTATCACAGTATTGAGAAGCGCGTTTTAAATATTTTTGGCCCTGCGAAGGTAGGGGCTTTTTGAAGCCCTTAAAACAATTAGGGCCAGCGCCTCCGCTGCCAGCGCGGGAAGATGTGATTGTTTTTGTGGTGGGCGGATACAAGTTTGCCATTGCGGCGAGTGTGGTGAAAGAGATTCGCGGCATGGATGATCTGCATGCTTTTACTCTGGGCGGCATTGCCGCGCAGATTGCCAAGCTGAAGTACACGCTGGAGCGGAACGGCACCACGCATTTTGTGATTGATGCGGCCCAGCACTTTCAGCTGGCAGCGTCGCGGGCGTCAAGGGTGTTGGTTCTGCGCAATGCGCCGATAGGTGTTCTGGTGGATGCGACGGACCGCATTATGGAGATTTCGTCACTGCATGCGCTGCCGCGGGCTTTTACGCATGAAGAGCGGGGATGGTATCGCGGGCTGGCGGTAGTGAATGGCGTGGTGATTCCGGTGGTGAGCCACAATGCTTTTCTGAACCGGCCGGAGCTGGAGATTTTGCGCGAAGGGTTGGAACGTGTGCGCGGAGTAGTAACGGTATGACGACTGGCGCAAACAAATCGTACGTGCTCTTTCCTTTGGGAAAGCAGCGGTTTGCTCTGCCTGCAGAGACCGTAACTGAACTGGCACGGCCGGATAGCGTACAAACGTTTCCTCATCACACACCATTGCTTACGGGCGTGCTGGTGCGTCGAGGAAAGATTGTTCCAGTGTGTGACGTTGCGCAGGTCCTGGTTGGACCAACTGCGCCGCCAAGAAAGTTTTATTTGATCGCCAATTGCAATCTCGAATCGCGCCAGGAGTTGACGGCTATACCTGTCACGGGCGAATGTGAGCTAGCCAGCGCTATGCGCGTGCCGCTCACCGGAAACGAACCGTCTTACATCAGCGGTCTGCTGGCGATCGGCGATGAAACCGTTTCGATTGTGGCTCTGGAAAAACTCATGGGCACGGAGGCAACGGCATGAGTCCAACTGTCTCCGCTCCGGCAAAGATTTTGCTGATTGACGCCAATGTGTTTATGGCGCGCCGCATTACGGATGCGCTGAAGCTTGAAGGTTTTGAAGTGGTACACAGCACGCAGACCGGTTATGCGCTGACGATGCTGGAGTACGACATGCCGTCCGCGATTCTTTGCTCGACCAGCCTGCGTGAGATCAACGCACATGATCTGCCGCCGATTATCCATGCTGACCCAAAGACTGCGCACATTCCGGTGATTGCATTGGGCGATGGCGGCGACCAGGCGCTGATGGAGGCTTTCCGCTCGGGCTGCGCTGACTATGTGGACAAGCGGCTGGGGCCGGAGCTGATCGCAACGCAGATCAAAACTTTTCTGCGCAGCAATACAGAAGGATTTCATCCGGTACAGATGATTGATTCGTCCGATGAAGGGCTGAGTGGCAGTTTATCTCATCTGGATCTTCCGGGCGTGGTGCAGATGCTGGTGCATTCCCGGCAGACGGGATCGCTCTCAGTGAACTCGGGCGTGGTGGATGGAATTATTTTCTTTGAGAACGGCAACATCACACACGCGGAAAGTGGGGACCGCATTGGTGATGAAGCTGTCGTACACATTGTGAAGTATTGCAACGGTGCAGGCACTGGATCTTATAAATTTTTGCCGGGAGAAAGCGCAGCTACGCGGACGGTACTCCGCTCCGCAACTGAGCTGATGCTGGAAGCACTGCGTGAGCTGGATGAATCCGGGCAGGACGACGGCGACGGAGGTTTCAGATGAGTACGATTCCCACTGTCTATTTTATTGATGACAGTGCGACCATGCGCGAGGTGATTAAGATCGCCTTCCGGCGGGAAAATATCAACGTTGTGGCTTGCCACGACGCCGCTACCGCGCTGGCCGAAATTGAAATAGCGAAGCCGGACATTGTAATCACAGACGTGATCATGCCGGACAAAGACGGTTACGACGTTTGCCAGCATATAAAGTCGCATCCGGATTTGGCGAAGACGCCGGTGATATTGATGTCGGGGGTGGTGAACCGCGCCGTGGCAGAGCGGGCGTTCGCGGTGAAGGCCGATGAACTTCTTCGCAAACCTTTTCAGCCTCAAGACCTGATTACGCGTGTAAAGAATCTGTTGAAGCCGAACATCGCGCCAGCGCCTACGCCTGCTGCAGCGGCAAATGCCGCAGTGGCGCTGAGCAGCATCTTTTCAGCAGCGGCAGCGCCCATGCCGCCGCGCTCTGTAACGCCCGCGCCTGTTCCAGCGCAGCAACGCGCTGCGGCTTCAGCGGCTCCGGTTGCGGTGATGCCATTGCCGGTTACGGCAACCGCGGCCGTGAATACGCCGCAGCTTCAGGTTGCAGTGCCTTTGGCTGCGCCAGTAATCGCACCGCCAGTCTCTGCAGCACCAATACCGGTAGCGGCTGCGCCTGCTGCTTCAGTAGTTACGGCCGTGGATGCAGCGCCAGCCAAGGCGATCAACACGAATGACGCGGCGAAATTGAAGATTGAAGTTCTGCGGCTGGAAGGGCTGGTAAAGAAATTACAGTCAGAGCTGCAGGCTGAGCGGGAGTATTCCAGGGCGCTTGAGGCGCATGTGAAGACATTGCAGGAAGCGGAGTAGAGGTGGTAAGCCGCTCCTAATTAATGCTTACGCAAAACGGCAGCGGAGCAGGTTCCTCACCTTCGCACTGAGAGCATGGATGCTCTGAAAAGTAATTCCAGCTTGGTTCGGAATGGCGTGTAGTTTTACCTCCACAGCACATTAGAAAAAACAGAAAAGTGTGACGGCAGAAAAAATACATGTATTATTTTTGAGCTGCTCGTGCAGGTTGGTCCATGCCGGTTCCGCGCTGGGCGATTCCGGGAATAGAAACCGGCAGGCGGCCGAGATATGGGATTTCGCCGAATAGAGCTTTTGTGGCTGCGATTTCAGACGTGATCACGTTGGAATAGGCGCAGACGTAGTTTTCAATCTCAGGAAAGTCTGCGGCCACATAGGGCGAGCCAAAGCTGACAACTACAGTATTTTTCTTCTTCGTCTGCAAAATTGATTGCAGCAGCGCTGCCGTGGATTCGGGCATGGAGATGCTGTTTACCGCTGTGCCATTTTCTTTTCTCACGGCGCGACCTGCTACGGGAACCATATAGACGGCGACAAGAATATTTTCGGCTGCTTTTAACGCGTCCTGTATCTCTGGCGTGCTGCCGGTGGCAATGCGCGGATCGACGTAGATTACACGGGCATCGGGCACGCGGGATTGCAACTCGCGCTGGAACTGGCGGCCGTTGTCGCTGCGTACGTCATCGGTAAAAATCACGCAGAGCAGCTTGTTGCCTTCCGTCTGGATCGTGCCGTAAGCCGGTGCTGCGTTGGCGACTGTAGCGCGCCGCTGGAGCGGCAATACGCGGCCGTTTTCGCGGACCAGGGTCATGGCGGCGTCGGCCATCTGCTGCGCTGCCGCCAGATTCTCCGGGCTGGAGATGACTGAAGAAATATTCTTGATGTCAATCTGAGTTGCTTTGTTCAGGCCAACGCTGGCCTTGGCGCGCAAGACTTTCAGAACAGATTCATCAAGGCGCTTTTCTGAAATCTCTCCGCTACGGACGGCGTTCAGCAGACCGTTGTACGCGCCATCAAGATCGGAGGGCAGTAGAAGCATGTCATTACCGGCTTTAATCGCATCGACGGCAGCGTGACCAGCGGCGGCGGATGCGGCTTCTGGATAGACGCGCGTCAAGCCTGACATATCCATGGCATCGGTGATGACCAGTCCGTTGAAGCCAAGCTGCGTTTTCAGAATCTGCGTGACTACGGTTCCGGAAGTGGTAGCAACTTTTTTGGGATCCGGCTCCAAGGCTGGCGCGGTGACGTGAGCGACCATCACGGCATCAGTGCCGGCGCTGATAGATGCGCGAAAAGGTGGCAGGTCGATCTGCTCAATTTGATCTTTACTGCGATTCACGGCAGCCACGCCCAGGTGTGAGTCAGTGGCTGTGTCGCCGTGTCCGGGGAAGTGTTTGGCCGCAGTGAGCAAGCCTGCGCCGCGCGCGCCGCGAATATAGGCGCTGGCCATGGCGCCGACCTGATTGGGATCTTCACCGAACGAACGCGTGTTGATGACGGGATTGGCTGGGTTGGAGTTTACGTCGGCATCGGGAAATAAATTCCATTCCACACCGATAGCGCGGGACTCCTCGGCCACGATCCTGCCAAATTTTTCTGCCAGCTCTGGTTTGCCGGCTGCGCCAAAAGCCATGGCATGCGGAAAGACGGTAACGCCATTGAGCCGCATGGAGAGGCCGCGTTCGTAGTCGGCGGCCATGAGCAGAGGCACTTTGTTGCCATGCTGGAGATCATTGATCAGCATGGCGATTTCAAAAGGCTCGCTCTTGGAGAGAGATGGCCCGTCTGCCGGAACAGTGAGCAGCATGGAGCCGAGGTGATAATGTTCGATCTGGTCGCGCCATTTCTGGTAGTCGGCGCTCTTGATGTTTACAAACTGCGGCATGGTGAGGCGGACCATGAAAAGCTGTCCGACCTTTTCTTCCAGAGAGAGTTTTTTCAGCGTTTTTGCTGCCCACTTTTCACCGTCATGATCCAGATGAACGGGCACCGGCTTTTGAAAATCACCGGCCGCGACCGGAAGTGACAAGGCCAGCAGGCACAGGCCAGCAAACATCAACTTTTGCACCATGCCGCAACAATATCAGAAAATTGCAGGGCACTTTAGGGGGAATCTGTGGCGCTCGCTGTCACCAAAGGCCATGCTTTGAGTACGTTGACATGGCAGGCGCTCCCGGCAAGCTAAGCGGTTTTACTGGGACGCGCCGACGCATTCATCTGCTACTCTGGCCGTGCGCCATGCATTGAAACTGGGGCCGAAACTGGAGAGATTATGGCACTGACTCTGACAGACTGGATTGTGATTGCCGGATACCTGCTGATCAATCTGGCGATTGGCATTTATTATCGCCGGCGCGCAGGCGACAATACGGAAGAATTTTTTGTCTCCGGCCGAAACGTCTCATGGTGGCTGGCCGGAACTTCAATGGTGGCGACAACGTTTGCCGCGGACACGCCTTTGTTTGTGAGCGGCGTAATTGCCACGCAGGGAATTGCCGGCAACTGGATCTGGTGGACATCATGCCTGGGCGGCATGATGAC
>DASZMF010000225.1:0-4402 GCA_035552035.1 Candidatus Angelobacter sp. | reverse complement strand
TGAGCGCAGACATGATTGGCACGCTCCGGCAGCAGCGCAATCTTGAGATTGAGCAGCGGCCAGGCACGGTGCTTTCCTACATGGCGTTCAATCTGCGCGATCCTATATTGAAAGATGTCCGGGTGCGCCAGGCGCTGGCCTATGCCATTGATCGCGGCACTATGCTGCATTATTTATTTGGCGATGAAGGACGCCTCGCGGACAGCGTGCTTCCGCCGCAGCACTGGGCTTACAGCGGCGATGTGGCGCATTATCCTTACGATCCTGAGAAAGCCAACGCCGTGCTTGAATCTGCCGGATACCATCGTGGAAAAGATGGCACGCGTTTTCACCTGACGATGAAAACCTCCACCGAGGAAACCACGCGACTGCTGGCAGCGGTGCTGCAACAGCAGCTGCGCAAGGTTGGCATTGCGCTGGATATACGCAGCTTTGAATTTGCCACGTTTTATTCTGACGTCCAAAAAGGCTCTTTCCAGCTTTATTCATTGCGCTGGATCGGCGGCAATGAAGATCCTGACATTTTTTATTACGCCTTCCACTCTTCCAGCTTTCCGCCCAAGCATGCCAACCGCAGCTATTACTCAAACCCGGAAATGGACCGCCTGATTGACGCCGGCCGCAGCACGGTGGACCAGGAAAAGCGTAAACAGATTTATGCCCAGGTACAGCAGATTCTGGCGCGGGATCTGCCTTATATCAATCTCTGGTATTTCGATAACGTAGTGGTGCACTCCACGCGGGTAAAAAATCTGCACGTGGGTGCGGCGGGAAACTATGATTTTCTGACTGAAGTCTCTCTGGCGCAATAAGCCTTTCTCTCTGCTCGCCGCAGCACATCCACGGTAAATGTTAGTATCAAAGATTCGCATGCAGATTCTATTCATAGGCGACATATTCGGCAGTCCCGGGCGCAAGATCGTGCGCGACCATCTGGGCCATGTCATAGAGACCAATAAGGTTGATCTGGTGATTGCCAACGCGGAGAATTCCGCCGGCGGCTTTGGCCTCACACCGGCCATTGCCGACGAGCTTTTTGACCTGGGATGCCACGTACTTACCACCGGGAACCATGTGTGGGACAAGCGCGAGATCGTGGAATATTTCAACTCAGCGAATGGCGATCCGAAGAGCCGGGCAAGAAGGGTGTTGCGTCCGGCAAATTTTGCTGAGGGCGTGCCCGGCGTTGGCTTCTATGAAGGCTCGTTGCCGCAGGGCCAAAGCTATGCCGTAATCAATCTGCAAGGCCGCGTCTTTATGCACGATACTGACGATCCCTTCCGCAAAGCCGACGCACTACTCGCACAGATTAAGAGCAAAGTAATTCTGGTGGATTTCCATGCGGAAGCGACTTCAGAGAAAGTAGCGCTGGGCTGGTATCTTGATGGTCGCGTTACGGCTGTGCTGGGAACGCACACTCATGTCCCCACGGCAGACACAAGGGTTTTGCCGAACGGAACCGCCTACCAGACTGACGTGGGCATGACCGGCCCGTATGACAGCGTGATTGGCGTGCAAAAAGAACAGGTATTGCAACGCTTTCTTACCGGCTTGCCGGGACGCTTTGAAGCGGCCAAGGGTGATCCGCGTTTTTGCGCGGTACTCATTGGGTGCGACGGCGCAACCGGACGTGCCCACTCCGTACAGCGCCTGATGCTGGGCGAATAAGCTTGCGAATAAAAAAAAGCTTACAAACAAAAAAGCAGCCCTTCATCCGGGCTGCTTTTCCATTTAGTTTCCTATCAGCTTATTGTGCTTTCTTCTTGGCTACGCCTTTTTTCACGGGCGCTTTGGATACGGGTTTGGCCACCGGCAATTCGCCTTTGGTCATGGTGAACATGAACGGGTCTGGCGTGTACTCAGAAATAACGCCGATGATATCAATCATGGCGCCGGGTGCCGGTGGTTTCACCATTGGCTTTTCCATGGCCACATGCACGTCAGCCTTTTTCGCTGTCTGATTGTCGTCGCTAAGGGCGACATCCAGAGAACTGGCATCAGCACTGGCAATGACCATGACCGGAACCTTCAACTTGACCTCTCCATTTTTTTCTTTCGTCTGAATGAAGGTCCACACTTTTTCAGCGGCATCTTTGTTGGCTGGGGTTTTATCGCGGCAGGAGAGAACCGATTCATAGTCGCTGTAAGAAAGTGTGCTGGGATCATTCTGCTGTACCGCCTGCGCTGCCAGGTCGCATGCCGTAGGCGCCAGCGAAATGCTGGCGACAAAATCTGAGGGCGGCTCTGTTTGCGTTGCAGCCGCTGCCACACGTTTGTCCCAATCATCCGTGCTGCCATGGTACTTCTTGTATTTTGACTGGAAGTAAGGCGACCACTGCTTGAAGGCTGCTGGATTTGAGGCTTGAGCAAGACTAAGCGCCTTGGCCCCGTACCAGAACCCCAGCGCATTCACTGGATTCGCTTGCAGTAGAGCAATGGACATCTGGTAATTGTTGGCCAGATCGTTAGGATCAATCTTCAGCGCCTGAGTGTAATACTTGGCTGCTGCCGGGTAATCCTGCTGCTGCAAAGCGCCAAACGCCGCTGTGCCGGCAAAGATGTTTTCCATCTGATTGCGCATTTTTTCAAAATCAGCCGCGTTTGTGCCTTCTGGCGTCTTCCAATTGGGTAGTTCCTGCAAGCCGCGTTCGGCATCGCCCCGCGCTTTGGCGCCGGTGGCGGCATTATTGATCTTGCCGCGCTCAATGAAAACCACAATCGCCAGCGCGCGTACATTGTTGGGCTCAATGGCCAAAATCTGGTTGGCGATCTGCTCAACTTTTTGCTGGTTGCCAGCCTGTTGATATGCCCCCATGCCTTGTTCCAGTGCATCGATCTTTACGATGCTGCTGGGGTACTGGGTAACAAACGCTTCCATGGCCGGCCCCTTGGCTGCGGGGTCTGTCAAATTCAAGGCTGCGATATAAGCGTTATATTCGGCCGGATCTTTAATCACCTTTTGGCTGGTGGGAACACCTGCCTGATCGCCGGAAGCAGCGGGTTGTTGCGCTGCAGGCTGTTGAGCGGCGGGCTGTTGAGCCGCGGGTGTTGAACTTCCCTGTCCCCAGGCTGCAGTGGTTAGCGCAAGCACAAGCGTGACAAGCACTCTTTTCATTGAGTTTTGCTCCTTCAGTCCATCTATGCCAGATTTGTGACCCGATGTTTGCATTTCATCACCTGTTTCGGGCCGGAATTATCACTAAAAACTTAGAGTCACGGATTATAAAAGACGAACCCTACATTTAGGCAAGCCACATCACAAAATGGCACTTTATCTTTCAGATGCAGAGCGGCTTCTGGCAGTTATCCGCCAGCGCATAACCCCGTCTAAATACCTGCTTTCTAACAGCTTTTATCCCCGCTGGACTCCACATTCAATTAGACACCGCCGGACGGAGATCGTTCCGCAAGATATTGGGAAAGTGTCACATTTTAACAATGCCGCGCTTTATGATGATAAGAAGAAGCGCGAATCGAAAGCATAAGAAAACCTGAAAGATAAAAGACAAAAAATGACAAATTCTGCTCTGAGCGGAAAAATAGCCCTTGTAACCGGCGGTGGCCGTGGAATTGGCGCAGCGATTGCTCTTAAGCTGGCCAGCCTGGGCGCAACCACCATTGTCTGCGGACGCACACTTGCCCGCCTGCAGCACACTGCCGGGCAGATTCGCTCTGCCGGTGGCGAAAGCGAGCCTTTCTCTTGTGACGTCGCCGAATTGAAATCTGTGGAAGCGCTGGCAGAAAAGATCAAAACGACCTACGGGCGGCTGGATATTCTGGTGAATAACGCAGGCGTGGGCGTACAAAGCGGGCCGCTGCACACCTTGCCTCCGGAAAAATGGGATCCTGTCTTTAATACGAACCTGCGCGGCGTGTTTTATATGATCAGGGCCTTTGCGCCAATCATGATCTCAGGCGGCGGTGGCGACATTGTGAATATTTCTTCCCTGGCCGGGAAGAATTCCCTACCCAATCGCGCGGCTTACGCGGCTTCAAAATGGGGACTGAACGGGCTGAGCTACTCCGTGGCGGAAGAGCTGCGGGAACATAACATCCGCGTGAGCGTGGTTTGCCCCGGTTCGACGCATACAGAGTTCTCTCCGCATGAAGGCAAAGGCACAGACACAATGCTGGCTCCAGAAGACATTGCCCACGCCGTGGCCATGCTGGTTACTTCAAGATCACAAGCGTTTGTGAGCGAGATCAATATCAGGCCGACGAGGAAGTAAGGGATTGGGTAAATTGGGCGAGTTGGTAATTGGGTAAATGAAAAACCCAGAATCAACCTTGTCAGGTAAGTTCTGGGTTTTGAAATTACTCAATTGCCAACTTACTCAATTACCAAATTCCTAGGCTCGCTTCTCCGGAACCATCACCGGCTCTTGCGGATCAAGTGGTTTGC
>DASZMF010000224.1:0-4445 GCA_035552035.1 Candidatus Angelobacter sp. | reverse complement strand
CGGTCGAAAAGCCCGCGCAGGATGCTGTCCCGGTAGCGCAGCTCTCAACGCGCGATCTGTATAAGCAGAGTTTCAATTCCAATAAAGACCTGGGCCACTGGTATTGGATTGAATTCAATCGACGGCTCGCCTTGCCTACCGCATGTTTGGTGCTGGTGCTGATCGGCATTCCTCTTGGCCTGTCGGCCAAGAAAGGCGGCAAGGGCGCCGGCTTTGTTCTTACGATTGTTCTGGTCTTTATTTATTACTTTATTTCCATCATCGGCGTCTCGCTGGCGCGCGGAGGCAAAGTTTCTCCGGTGCTGGGCGTGTGGATGGCCAACATTATTTTTGCCATTATCGGCACCGTTCTGCTCGCGCGTACTGACAAAATTCCAATCGAGCTGGGCCTGGGACAGATGCTGCTGGGCCAGTTCAAAGGCACTTTCGGAAAACTCTTCTCTGCGAAAAATGAGGAGCCAGCCAATGGCGGCCGCCGGCGCGCGCGCCTTTTCAGCTTTCCCCTGATCCTTGACGATTACGTTCTGCGCAACTTCGTGAGCTATCTGCTGCTGATTCTTTCCAGCCTGGTGGTGCTGTTTCTGGTCTTTACATACTTTGAGCTGCTCTCAGATATTGTGAGGAAGAAAATTCCGCTGGTTACGCAGCTGGAATATCTGCTCAACTTTATACCGTCAGTGCTTTACCAGATCACGCCGCTGGCGGTGCTGCTGGCTGTGCTGGTGATGTTTGGATTGATGCAGAAATCCAACGAGATCACGGCCATGAAGGCCACCGGCGTCAGCATCTATCGGACGGTCGTTCCTATTCTGGTCATCGCCATTACGCTCGCTGGCGGACTTTTTATTCTGGACCAATGGTATTTGCCTTACGCCAACAAGCGGGTTGAGACTTTGCGCAACCTGATCAAAGGCAAGCCGGCGCAAACGTATCTGCGGCCTGACCGCAAATGGATCTTTGGCGAGAGCCACAAGAGAAAAGACGGCACGGAGGAAAACCGCAAGATTTATTACTACGAAGCGTTTGATCCTGACCGCAACGCTTTTGCCAGCATATCGGCCTTTGAGCTGAACCCGCATTCCTTCCAGATGGTCAAGCGCATTTACGCAGCGCGCTCACGCTGGGCTGACCATCTGCAGAAGTGGACCTTTGAAAACGGCTGGCAGCGCTCATGGAGCAACGCTCCTGGCGCTGATCTGCGCGAAGACCTGCGCAAATTTGACGTAAGCACTTTTGCCGAACTCGACGAGCCGCCTAATTACTTCAAGAAAGAAGTGCTGCAGTCTTCTGAGATGAATTATGAGGAGCTGCGCCACTATATCTATGACCTGCAGCAGGGCGGGTTTGACGTGGTGCGACTGCGCGTCCAGTTGCAGAAGAAAATCGCCTTCCCCCTGATCACGCTGGTAATGGCGATTCTCGCAGTGCCCTTCGCACTTTCCGGCGGACGCCGCGGCGCTCTCAGCGGCGTGGTGGTGGCGCTGGTCATTGGCGTAACTTACGTTCTTACTTCCAGCCTGTTTGAAGCCATGGGCAACGTGAGCCAGCTTCCGCCGTTGATTGCGGCATGGTCGCCTGATTTGATTTTTGGATTGGCGGGCGGGTACATGATTATGAAGACGCCTTCGTGAAAAATGTTTCACCGCAAAGGACGCAGAGGACGCAAGGTAAACAAAAGCTTCAACCACAAAGGTCACGAAGGAACACAAAGTAAATTCTGTCTGCAAACTTTTGAAGAGTCTAACTCCCTATTCTGAAATCATTCCTATCGTTTCCAACCATGTCTCCACCAACTGAGGCCACGCCGTTATTGGGAACTTTGTACGTCGCAGGCCAAAGGCATGTCCGCCCTGTGCATACAGATGCATCTCCACGGAAACCTCGGCTTTCTTCAGCGCGATATAGTACGCCAACGAGTTGTTTACACTATCAACAGGGTCATCCTCCGCCTGCAGCACAAATGTAGGCGGCGTGCGGTTGGTGACAGGGACAGCGGGATTCAATCCAAGCTCTCTATCGGTATTCGCCGGATATCGGACTACAAATTTTTTGGTGCCTTGCCGGGCATCAGATTCCGCCGCGCGGATCGATAGATGCCCGGGAAAGATTGCGACTGCAAAATCCGGACGACAACTTTCTTTATCGGCAGCGTCGACAAGCGGATACAAGCGCTTCTCAAAATGCGTACTGATCGCAGCCACCAGATGTCCACCGGCCGAGAAACCAATCACGCCAATCTTGTGTGGATCGATCTGCCACCTGGCCGCGTTCGTACGCAATAACCCCATCGCCCTTTGCGCATCTTGCAGCGCCATGGGTGATTCCGGATACGGCCCCGATCTTGGATATGGCCCTACATCCGTGACGCGGTATTTCAACAGAACACAGGTGATACCCTTGGACGTAAGCCAATCACAGACTTCCGTGCCTTCAAGATCAATGGCCAGATCCTGATAGCCTCCGCCAGGAAATACGATTACCGCAGCGCCCGTATTCTTCCCGCTGGGTGAATAGACCGTCATAGTCGGAAGCACGACATTGCTGATGTAAATCCACGGCCTGCCGCCAACCAAATTCTTCGTTTCCGTTGTCGCGATTTCCGGCCCCGCGACTGGCTGTTGATCTGGCGCAGCACCCGGCCATATCTGGACTTGTGTGTGCCCCGGCGATGGTTGCCAGACAGTCTGCTGCGCGTGCAGACCACCAAACGCAAACACTACACAGAGGGTAATAAACAAAGGCTTCATCACAATCCTCACTGAGAAACAGGCTAAACGAAGCTTAACCGAGAGATGGCTGTCCCACAGAAGTTTAGCGGGTACATTGACCTTTTTCGCGATTGACCGGAAGGCGAACAAAAGGTAGAGTAAAGCTGGCTTTTGGCAATTGGCTTTTAGCTCTTGGCCAAGTCTGATAATTCAAGCTGATCGATGCTCAAAGACAAGGGATTTTGAACGCAGTTTGAGGCCAGTTCGACGCGATTGGGACCCGATTCAGAGCGAATTTCTCTGGGTTGAGTGAGATAAGCCCTTTGGAATCCTAGTCGGAGGCCATGGGGGGTAGGGTAGAGCGAAGATCGGGTGATCTGGTGATCGGGAAATCGGGTGATCGGAAAGGCTGGAGAAATGGGCAGCATGGCAGACACAAGCACACTTGAAGGGATAAAGAGCGGACCGGAAGCACGGTACGGCTACTACCGGCGATGCCAGGTGGCACGTAAGGGCGGCGAGCAGTGCAAGGCTCCGGCGGAAAAGGGTGAGCTGATTTGCCATGCGCATGCCGCGCAGCAGGCTCTGGCGGTGCGTCGGGAGCGGGAGAGGCAGGCGGTGTTGGCAGAAGCCGTGGCGGAGATGCGCAGGCGAGGCACGCTTGAATCTGGCAGAGCTGAGTTTGAGGCGAAAGACCTCTTCATGGATTTCAAGGGCATTCAGATAACGGTTGCCAAGATGGCGCAGGCCTTGATTGACGGCAGGATTGATTGTAAAACCGCAGGCAGGCTGGCGGTGCATTTACAGACGATGTCGAAATTGCTTTGGCTGGCTTGCAGACAAAAGCGAAAAACCTTACCACGGATAAACACAGATAACACGGATTCAATAACGACGCCAGATATCGAATCTCTGCAGCACGGGACCGAGTCTCACAAGAGCCGATCTCAATCCGTCCCTATGAAATATGTTTCCGGCCAATACGCAGATCAAGTTGCGGCTGGGGCAAAGACACTGGCGTTCCCGGCGAGCAGCCGCGAGTATGCTGGCAGTCGCAAATACTGGCATGGGCAACAGACGCGAGCAGCTTGAGCGCGTGGGGTCCAAAAAATCCTAAGAAGCGCTTCCAGAAGTGGCTGGCTTTAGGGATGAAGTCAGCGAATGATCTTTGACAAAATAAATGTGACGATCAGGACAGATGGCGAGTGAACGTGGAAATTCTTCGCTCCTTGTAGCCTGCTAAAATCATCTGGTAATCCTCATGGGGAAAAGTCTTAAACCGCTGTGGCCGTATCTGAAGAGATATCGCATGACCCTGTTGCTGGGGGCGATCACGGTTTTGTTCAATAACGGCCTGGGCGTGATCTCGCCGCAAGTGATCCAGCGGGCGATTGACTACATGAACCACGCCAAAAGCATTGAGCATAAGAGGATCCTGCTGTATGCGTTGATTCTGGTGGGGCTGGCGCTATGCAAGGGAGTGTTCCAGTTTCTTACGCGCTGGCTGGTGATTGGCGTGTCGCGCGAGATTGAATATGATCTGCGCAATGATCTGTTTCGCCACTTGGAATCGCTTTCATTCTCGCATTTTCAGAAGAACCGCACGGGCGACATTATGGCCCGCGCCACCAATGATCTAAATGCCGTGCGGATGCTGATTGGGCCGGCCATTATGTACACGGCCAACACGCTGGTGTTTACCGCAGCGGCGCTGGTGTTTATGTGGCACATCAGCCC
>DASZMF010000223.1:0-1830 GCA_035552035.1 Candidatus Angelobacter sp. | reverse complement strand
CGCCGCAAACAACGCTATGGCGTAGTAACCATGTGCGTCGGCGGCGGACAGGGCGCAGCCGGGCTCTTTGAACTGGCAAATTAAAGCACTGGCAAGCTAAAGCCTGCACAAGTTAAAGCTCGCACAAACTAAAGCTCGTGCAAGCTAATGAAAAGGAATTTTTTATGGCGACCACCACTACCCCACACACCATTAGAAGCGGCGCGGCATTTCTGCTGGAAGATGTACCGGCAGAAGAAATTTTCACCCGTGAAGACCTGAGTGAAGATCACATTGCCATTGGCCGCACGGTGGAAGATTTCTGGGCCAATGAAGTTGAGCCCAACCTGCCCGCCATCCGCCAGAAGAAGCAGGGGCTTGCCCTGGAGATCATGCGTAAGTCCGCCAAGCTGGGACTGCTTGGCATCTCAGTGCCGGAAAAATTTGGCGGCATGGAGATGGACCTGCCATCCGTAATGGTCGTCGCCGAAGTCATGGGCCGTGACGCATCGTATGCCGGCTGGCACTCCGCACATACCGGCATTGGCTCGCTGCCCATTTTGTTTTTTGGCACCGAGCAGCAGAAAGAAAAATATCTTCCCAAATTAGTGAACGGAGAATTGCTGGCAGCGTATGCGCTCACCGAACCGCTCGCCGGCTCTGACGCACTGGCGGCAAAAACGCGCGCCGACCTCACGCCTGACGGCAAGCACTACATCCTCAACGGCCAGAAGATGTGGATCACCAACGGCGGCGCGGCTGATCTCTTTATTGTGTTTGCCAAAGTTGCTGGAGAAAAGTTCACGGCGTTCATCGTCGAGCGCGCCTTCGGCGGCCTCACCAGCGGCGCAGAAGAACACAAGATGGGCATACAGGGCAGCTCCACCACCGCCCTTTATTTTGACAATGTAAAAGTGCCGGTGGAAAACGTGCTCGGTGAAATCGGTCGCGGACACGTGATCGCCTTCAACATTCTGAACATTGGCCGTCTCAAGCTCGGCCCGGCCGTGATGGGTGCGGCAAAAAATATTCTCAGCATCAGCATTAAATACGCCAAGCAGCGCAAAGCTTTTGGCGCAGCCATTGCCAGCTTCGGCGCCATGCAGCACAAGCTGGCGGAGATGGCCATCAGGATTTTCGCCACGGAGTCCATGGCGTGGCGCGTTGTGGGTCTGATTGAAACGCAGTTAAGCAGCGCTGGCCACAACGCTTCAGATGCAGTCAAAGCCGAACTGAAAGCCGTGGAAGAATACGCGGCTGAGTGCTCCATGGTAAAAGTGTTTGCCGCGGAAATGCTGGACTACGTCGCCGACGAAGGCGTGCAGATCCACGGCGGCTACGGCTTCCATCAGGACTATGCTGTCGAACGCTATTACCGCGATGCCCGCATCAACCGCCTCTTTGAAGGCACCAGCGAGATCAATCGCCTCGTTATGTCGGGCATGCCGTTGAAGCGTGCTGCGCGCGGATTGCTGCCATTGTTTGAAGCCGCGCAAAAAGAGCTGGGCCAAAATGGCGAAAAAAGCCACGAAAAAGAAAATCCCGGCGACGACCAGGAAGCACGATTGGTGCGCAACGCCAAGAAGATTTCTTTATTCACGCTCGGCGTGGCCCACAAAAAATATGGCGCTGAGATAGAAAAGCATCAGGAAGTGGTGATGAGCCTTTCTGACCTTTTCATGGAAACCTTCGCCATGGAATCGGTATTGCTGCGCTGCCGCAAGATGGCATTGGCCAATAAAAATATTGCCAACGACATCTGCGCTGTCTTCCTGCGCGACACCATGTCCAGAATCCAGGCAGCGTCCCAGAATATATTGGGCGCTTGTTCTGAAGGCAATCATCTTGAAC
>DASZMF010000222.1:0-1867 GCA_035552035.1 Candidatus Angelobacter sp. | reverse complement strand
GGCGCCACGCTTCGACACCTCCGGCAACAAAACCGCTGATGCTGCCGTCACGCTGCTGCTGAACGGGACCGTCATGTACAAGGACCAGCCACTAGGCCCGGTGATCCTCAATGCAGCAAAACTCGGCGAAGCTCCAACCGGCCCCCTCCAGCTACAGGAGCACGGAATGCCAGTGCAGTTCCGCAACATCTGGGTGTTGGACACTGGGAGGTAGCTCAGTACCTGCCAGTTGAAGCTCGTCCGCCCCAATCCTGATTACACTGCGGGCGCCGTCTGTTGAACTTGCTCCGGCCTTTGATTCCGGGGCAGGTTCACGGCAACAAGCAGCATCCAGATGAATCCCAGGTAGCGCGTGATGGGGATGAGGAAGTTCGCCGGATATGCGATCAGGCTGAGCGAAGAGAACTCTCCAGCTATTGCAACGATCATTCCCAACGCAACCAGCCAGCGTGGAAGGTGATGGGTGAAGTAGCTGGTGACGGATACGCCGGCGGCAAGCAGGCCGAATCCCACCGCATAAGCCACTCCACCAGAAAGGAAGCTGAAGAAGTAGATTGCCTTGGCCAATGGCGCGGACGCGGCAATCTCCGGCAGCGACAGGATCCAGCCCGACAGTCCGGAAAGAATCAGCGCGAAGCTCGCCGTCAGTCCGCCGAAAAGCGTGATGTTCACCCCGGCGGCTCGAACCTTCAGAAACCGCATCCAGCTCACAGTAGTTACGGCGAAAAGGCCAAACGGCACGGCGGAGCCGAACAGGAAGAAACTACCCATGCGCGTTGCCGAGGGGTTCTGCAGGAAAAATGCGCGCACCGCGTCAGCCGGTGCAAAGGGATTGACATAAGGCGCTCCGTGACGGAGCGTCGCGGCTACTGCGAGATTGGCTGCAAACACCAGCACGTGCACAATCGCCAGCAGAAGCAAGGAAGGACCACGGAAATGAGGCTGCTGTCTCATAATGAAATCGTTTATATACTAAATCATTTTTATATGAAATAATATTTGTACGATATGATTCCCGGACAGATGGAAAAAAGTCACCCAGCGTTCCTATTGGCGCAAATCGGAGCCCATGCAGCTTCCAGGTTTGCGGAAAGAGTGGCCATTCTTCAGCTTTCGCCATCGGATGCAGGAATTCTGCGGCTGTTGCGGATGTCAGCCGGCATCAGCCAGCAGGCGCTGTCGGCCAGATTGCAGATTCATCCCAGCCGGCTGGTGGCGATACTTGACAACCTTGAGAAGAGAAACCTCATAGAGCGGAAGCCTAACCCTGACGACCGCCGGCTGTATTCGCTGCATTTAACAAAGGATGGCGTCGAAATCCTGGAACGGATAGGCAAAGTTGCGCGGGAGCACCAGGACGCGCTTCTTGCCGCGCTCAACAGCGAGGAACGCGCCAGCCTGACTGCCCTGCTGCAGAAAATCGCCGGTGAGCAAGCCCTGACGCCAGGCGTCCATCCCCGATATCGAGGGCTGGGAAAAGGCGAAGCCGCAAGGCGACCTTCTTGAAGGCGATTTCGGCATATGTGAACCAATCCGGGGCCACAAATTTGTCTTGAAATTCGACGAGCTCGCCCCGAAAATGAAGCAGGCCACGGCACTGCATCGTTGTGCGATTTCAACCGTTTGTGATTTCGCAGCCGCTTGATCCGGAAATCGGATCGCCCAGATGCTTCCGCTGACGTAACGTAACGGTGCCGTTGCGCCTCAAATCGTAGGGCCAATGTTCCTGGAAAGAGATGTACCATTTGCCGCGATACCAGGTCGTACTTGTCACGTTGATCAGCTTTCTTCTCACAGCCTGCAGTGGGAACAACATAATCGCAGCGCCGGCTGCTCCTGTTTTTACCAGCACGCCAGTTACGCAAGC
>DASZMF010000221.1:0-2164 GCA_035552035.1 Candidatus Angelobacter sp. | reverse complement strand
GTCTTGGGTGCATGGGTTACAGCACGCGAGCTTCTTCTGGACCGGCATTGTGTTCTGGTGGCCGATCATCCGGCCTGTGCCCGGCAAATCCGACTGGCCGGAGTGGGTGGCAATTCCCTATTTGCTGGCCGCGGACCTGGTGAACACGGGATTGTCGGCGGCTTTTGTTTTCTCCGGGCGCGTGCTGTATCCGAGTTACGAAGCAATTCACGCAGGCGGCATGGGCGCGCAAAACGATCAGACACTCGGCGGGCTGATCATGTGGGTTCCGGGATCGCTGGTATATCTCGTCCCTGCCTTCCTCTTCACGATGCGTCTTCTCACCGGGCCAAAGCTGCGCAAGAGCGGAGAAATCGTGCGGCGTGTTGCGCGGCGCGAGAGCAAGCCATCAAAGAGCATAATCCTTCTGCCGGGATTCCGGCGTGCTGCGCAAGTTGCCATGCTTCTGGTGGCTATTGCAGTTATGGCAGATGGATTTTTTGGCCGGCAGGTGGCGTCGTTAAATTTGGCCGGTGTACTGCCATGGATACATTGGCGAGCTTTATCTGTGCTCGCGCTGCTTGCAGTAGGAAATCTGTTTTGCATGGCTTGCCCGTTTACACTGGTGCGCGACATGGGCCGGAAATTCCTGCCGGCCAAATTGCGCTGGCCCCGAGCGCTGCGGACGAAGTGGTTGGCGGCTGCCTTGATTGCGCTCTATTTGTGGGCCTACGAAGCGTTCGGGTTGTGGAACAGTCCATGGCTGACGGCATGGGTGATTACGGGCTACTTCGGTACGGCGTTGCTGATCGACGGCATTTTTCGAGGGGCAACTTTTTGCAAATATGTTTGCCCGATCGGCCAGTTTCACTTTGTGAGCTCTCTGGTGTCTCCCCGCGAAGTGCGGGTCCGCAGCCAGCAGGTTTGTAAAAGCTGCCAGACGCACGACTGCATCCGGGGAAATGAGCGGGCGCGCGGTTGCGAGTTGTTTCTGTTTCAGCCCAAGAAAGAAGGCAACCTCGACTGCACGTTCTGCCTGGATTGCGTGAAAGCTTGTCCCAGCGAGAACGTGGCATTATTGCCGGTGATTCCCGCTTCAACTATAGTCAAAGACCCATATAGGTCATCGATCGGCATGCTGTCGCGAAGGACAGATTTGGCGGCGCTGGCGCTGTTGATCGTTTTCGGCGCGTTTGTCAATGCGGCAGGCATGACGGGACCGGTGATGGTGTGGGAGCATCGCTGGCACGCGCGGCTGGGGCCTGGCGCGATGCCCTGGATTATCGCGGCATTCATCTTGGGAGGCGCGGTTTTGCTGCCGCTGTTTATCAGTTTCGGCTTCAGCTTGACAACTTCAAAAGAGCTAATGCATCGTTTTGCGTTTGCGCTAGTGCCGATGGGATTTGCAATGTGGCTGGCGCATCTGATGTTTCATTTCGTGTCCAGTTTGGGTGCATGGATACCGGCTGGATGGCTGACATCTGCCCAGATCCTGATACTCGATGGCGGGTTACTGCTGACACTTTATGTGGGCTGGCGCATCGCCACTCAATACAGAGATCGGATACGAAACTCGATTGCCATTCTGCTGCCGCTGGCGGCGGTGGCGTGCGGACTCTATGCAGCGGGAATCTGGATTCTGTTTCAGCCGATGCAGATGCGGGGGATGATGTGAAGCCAGCCTGGCCGATTGCCGGTTTATTTATCGCGTCCTGTGTGGCGTTGGGAGACGGATCGGTCGTGTTGTTGCGCCAGCACGTCGACCCGTTCGATATCACTGTGTTTGCGCCTGCGAGCCATATGACGGTTGGACGAACCGATCTGACCGTAATGGTGCAGAACGCAGCCGATCACAGCGATGTGCCGGATGCGCGCGTGACGCTCCGGTTCGAACGAATGGATGGCGGCAAAATCGTCGAAGTGGTAGCCCCCGCGACGCACGCGAAAGCCACCAACAAACTTCTTTACGGAGCAACCATTACGCTGCCGAATGAAGGCAGTTGGCAGTTTACAGCAGAAATCGAAGCGAAAGGCACGCACGTTTCCATGCCGATGCAAATCATAGTCGGCCCGGCCGAGCCTCCGGTAAAAGCAAAATGGCCGCTCATTGTTTTCGTGCCGGTAGCCATTATCCTCTTCATAATCAATCGGCGGCTGAAGCGCCGTTGGCGGCCGAAATATCCGC
>DASZMF010000220.1:0-1580 GCA_035552035.1 Candidatus Angelobacter sp. | reverse complement strand
GAGTTCAGCGCGTGACATGCCGCGCAGAAGGACTGCCATGAGCCATGCGGACATCTGATAGTCGGGGATCTCGTCACGGGTTTAGCCGTTGACGAGAAACTCGATTTCAGTGCGCTGCAGTTCAGCGCCGTCGCGCTTTTTGCGGATGATATCTGTGACGAGCATTTGCTGGTCAGCCCAGACGGAAGGTTTCCGGCAGCAATTCGGCGATGGTCATATCGACATAGCCCTTCTCGCCGCGGAAGACGCAGACCGTGTGCTCGCCAAATTCGGCAATCACCTGGCGGCAGGCGCCGCAGGGAGAGCAGGGCACGTCGCGCCCGTTGACCACGGCAATGGCGCGAAGCTTCAATTTTCCCTGGACCTGGTTGATGGCATTAAAGATGGCGGCGCGCTCGGCACAGATGGTGAGACCGTACGAGGCGTTTTCAACGTTGCATCCGGTAAAGAGACGCCCGTCTTCAGTGATGAGAGCTGCGCCCACAGGAAAATCTGAGTACGGGGCGTAAGCGTGTTCCAGCGCCTGCGTGGCGGTGCCCAAAAGCATTGCGCGTTCTTTATCAGTAAGAGAAATGGGTGGCATGTTCGCTCCAAATTACGAATAGATAGAATAACACTATGGTGAACAAAAAGGAAATACGGTCACCGCGTGTTGTGCGAACGAGCGCGGGCGAGAATTACATCCGGAAGGAATAGCTGAGCTTCACAAAAAATTGCCGCGACGCGAGATGGTTCAGGAAGTCTGGCGTGCGAACCAGGCCGAAAGGATTTAAGGGATCGATCTGCAGGTTTTGATACTGGTCGGAATAGCCGATATAAAACGCTGTTCCCGGATGGATCAGGTAGGTAATCAGAGCGTCATAGCTGAACTGGCGGGTATGTTCCAGGTCGGCGATCAAGGGATTGCCGCCCAAGGCGTTGTAGTCAACAATCACGCGGAAAGAGAGCGGCTTGGTGGCCTGAAAGTTGATTTTGGAGCGGGCAATGTGATTTTCCAGGATTACGGTGCGGCTGGCAGGATCGCCCAGGCGGCTGAAAATATATTTTTCTTCAAACTTCATGCGCTTGAGTGGCTTAAAGGTGAGCCCGGCTGAACCTTCAGTTGAATTGCCGAGCGTGGGAAGCCTGTTGCCAGCGGGAAAATAATTAATTTCAACGCCTTGCAGATAGGAAGCACTCAGGCCGACAACACGGAGCTTGTCAGTAGAAAAAGTGCCGTAACTGGCTTGCTTGCGGAAGCCAATTCCCTGGTAAAGCTCGTAGGATTCCGTGCGGCCAAAGCTGAAGGCGCTGGGGCCTTTGAAGTTGAAGACCATTGGCAGGTCGGCATACCAATCCTGCAGGACATTGCTGTGATCGATGGTGGCGTATCCGGAAAAGTTGGGTCCCACGCTGGTGAGCGCGCCGCCCTCAGGATGCCATAGATAGGATGCGCTCTCGCGCAGTTGGCGAATGTCTGTGCGGGTAAAGAAGCCCAGATCGTCACCGGCAAAATTCGCGCTGCGGTCCACGTAGCTGGTGATCCAATTCAAGCCGCGGCCCACATGCTTTAACTCAGCAAAGATCGCGCTGCCCAGGTC
>DASZMF010000219.1:0-7592 GCA_035552035.1 Candidatus Angelobacter sp. | reverse complement strand
GCTTGGCGGCGAACTCGCTGGCTCTAAGCGGCCGCTGGTTGTCACTTCTGGAACGCTGCTTCTAGAGCGTCGCGGGCCGCTTGTAACAGAAGAAGACCAGGCCAAATCTGATTTTCCCCGCAAGTCAGAAGACGTGCTCGCGATGGTGTCTAAAGGTGTTCACAGCATCGTGTTGCGCCTGCCTCCATCAGTACACGGAGATGGCGACCATGGCTTTGTTCCGGCCCTGATCAATATCGCACGGCAGAAAGGCGCCTCGGCATATATAGGTGATGGCATGAATCATTGGCCCGCTGTGCACCGGTTCGATGCAGCACATCTCTACCGGCTTGCGCTGGAAAAAGGTTCCGCGGGAGCCTGCTATCACGCCATCGCTGACGAAGGCGTGCCGGTTCGCGACATCGCTGAGGTTATCGGCAGGCAGCTGAGCTTGCCGGTAGTTGCCAAATCTCCAGAGGAAGCATCCGGACATTTCGGCTGGATGGCGCATTTCTTTGCTATCGATGCTCCTGCTTCAAGCGCGCAAACGCAGAAGCAACTGGGGTGGAAGCCCACGCATGCTTCGCTCATCGCTGACCTCGAGGGCGGAAGCTATTTTGAAGTCGCTAAAGAAGGTTCCGCGGCTTGATGCCACTAAGTCTCCATCAACGTGGGCGCTCTAACGCCCACGTAAAACAATTACACCGGAGATGTTCTCCACAGATCTCTCCATACAGAGACACTTTCGCATGATACGAATCGTCAACGCGCAGGTGAAAAACAGAGGAGTAAAAATCATGGCAAATAATTCAGGAGCAACTGCAATCAGAGAGTTTGGCGCAACTTCAACCACAGAGGAAGTCCTTTCCGGCATCAATCTGCGGGGCAAGCGGATTCTTGTTACCGGTGTTTCGGCCGGGCTAGGGGTTGAAACTGCTCGCTCTCTCGCGGCACACGGCGCGTACGTTGTGGGTGCAGCACGAGATTTGGCGAAGGCTGAAACTGCGACGGCCCAGGTACGCAAAGATGCCGCAGCTAATGGCGGCGGCTTAGAGCTTATTGAGATTGATCTGGCCAGCCTCAAAAGCGTGCGGGCCTGCGCCGATCAACTACTAGCCAAAGGCGAACAGTTCGATGTTGTGATTGCCAATGCCGGAGTGATGGCCACGCCCTTTGGCCACACCGCGGATGGCTTTGAAACACAGTTCGGCACCAACCATCTGGGCCATTTCGTTTTCGTCAACCGCATTGCATCTCTCATTCGCAATGGCGGACGGCTGATCAACCTCTCTTCTTCGGGGCATCGCTTCTCCAATGTTGATCTTGACGATCCCGACTTTGAACACACAACCTACGATCCCTTTACCGCCTATGGCCGGTCCAAGACGGCGAATATTTTATTTGCCGTTGCCTTTGACAAGCGCCACCGCAGCCGTGGCGTACGAGCCGCGGCTGTGCATCCTGGAGGCATACAGACTGAACTCGGTCGATATATGGACCCTGGCCAACTGCAAAAACTGGTTGACCAAATGAATCAACAACTGGCAACGGAGGGCAAAGGACAATTCCAGTGGAAGACGATTCCTCAGGGAGCAGCAACTTCAGTGTGGGCTGGTGTTGTTGCACCGGCGGATGAGATCGGCGGCCAATATTGCGAAAACTGCCACGTTGGCCGCATTGTTCCAGCGGATGCAACTATCAGCGCGGTCAGCGAAGGTGTCCGCGGTTACGCGCTGGATGCAAACAATGCCGAGGCGTTGTGGAAGAAGAGTGAAGAACTTGTGGGAGAGTCATTCTAGAAGTTGATCACTTGAAGCATATTGAGCATTAATCAGGTAATGCCAATCAGGCTAACGCAAAGCAGGCTAACGCGCAGCGGCGTTGGCCTGCTTTATTTGTTCATAGCGTAGTTGCGCCACTACAAGCTTGATCTGTTCAAACGTTATCTCAGGCGGCAAGGAATCTTTAAGTGGCTTAAGGCGCTCCATACCGTGCTGGGCGCAGGCCTTTTCAATCTCGGCGTATTTATCGGGTTCGACCCAGCCCGAGTGAAAAGCCATCTCTCCGCCTTCCACCATGGAGGCAACTAATTCAACAACGCTGCTGAGTTGGCGTCCGCGTAGCTGCGCAATCTCTTCCAGCGTCTTGCCCTCAATCACGAGCTTAAAGATTTCCTGGCGGGCCGGCAGCTTTTTCTCCGTTGCTTTGTCAGCACGGACGCCCTGCCGGAATTGGTTGATCGCGTCCAGAATGTCAGGTCCATACGCTAAGGTCTTACGCTCTCCAAAGCCGTGAATCCCACGGATGGCGTTCAACGATTGCGGCATCACACGACACAGTTCTTCCAGGGAAGCATCGTGCATCACGGTGAAAGCAGGGATGCCCTGTTTTTTTGCCACATCCCGCCGCCACATGCGGAGATAGTCGCGCAACTCGCTGTTGCCTTCTTGCGCCATTATCGTCATATGGGCCGATTGTGCCGCCGGACGCGGCTCGCGTGGGCGTCCAGCCGCAGGCGATGAAGTTTTTTGCTCTGCATGCCGCGAGATCGTGCTGCTTTGTGAGAGCCAATCCGGCACGGACGCGCATACATCACAGGCGCCGCAGGAATCCCACTTAGGTGTTTCACCAAAATGCAGGCAAATCTGCCGATGCCGGCAGGTCCCTGACTGAGCGAAGCTGCATATTTCATGATAACGCTGCCAGGCGCGCTGCTTCTCTCCTGCATCAGTGATCTGGTCAATGAAATAAGCCAGCAAACCAACATCGCGTTTCTGCCACAGTAGAACGCAGTCTGATGCGTGGCCGTCGCGTCCCGCGCGCCCGGCTTCCTGATAGTACTGCTCCACCGATTTCGGCAGCGATAGATGAATCACCGCGCGGACAGAAGCTTTGTTGATGCCAAGCCCAAAGGCCAGAGTGCCCACCAGCACCGGCACCTCGTCGGACATCCAGCGCTCCTGGTTGCGTGTGCGCAGGCTGCTTTCCATCTTCCCGTGATATGGGACCGCGGCAATGCCCTGCTCTTCCAGGAAATCGACTGTCTGCTCCACCTTATTAATGGTTGGCGCATAAACAATCACGTGGCCGCCGGCATAATAGCGCAGGGCGCTGACCAGAAGTGCAGGCTGAGTGCGCGCATCGGACTCACGTATTACGTACCGCAGATTGGAGCGATGAAAGCTGGCAATGTACTTATGCGGATTGCGCAGGCGGAGCTGGTCAATAATGTCATGCCGCACCCGGCGCGTGGCGCTGGCGGTAAACGCGGCGATGGGCAGATCAGGAAAATGCGCGCGCAAGGAGCTGAGCTGGCGATAGTCAGGCCGGAATTCGTGTCCCCACTCTGAAATACAATGCGCTTCATCAATCGCAAAGAGCGAAACAGGTACGCGCTTGAGCCACGGAATTGTATCCGGACGCGCCAGACGCTCGGGTGAAAGATACAGCAACCTATATTGGCCTTGCTCCGCCTGGCGCACGATTTTGAATTGCTCACTGCCGGTAAGAGAACTGTTCAACCCGCCCGCTGCAATGCCCATCTGTCCAAGTTGTGTCATCTGATCATGCATCAGGGCAATGAGCGGTGAAACTACAATCACGGTCTTGCCCGGCTGCAATGCGGCTGGCAACTGATAGCAGAGTGACTTTCCGCCGCCGGTGGGCATTACCACGCAGGCGTCATGGCCACCAAGCAGGCTGGAAACAATTCTTTCCTGTAGAGGACGGAAGGAATCGTAACCCCAATAGCAATGTAACGCCGCTATTGCTTCGGCGATGGAAGACATTCAGCGAGTATAACCCGGCCTTTCAGGCGAAATCAAAACGAAGAATTCTGTTCCGCATTGATTTCAAAGATTGTGCACGCAGAAAGATGATGTAGAAATTTTTTGCGATCTTGACAGAAGACTTCAACGTAGATGGCATCAGCATAAATAAATGGTCGGCCCTAGCGGACGATTTTAGAACTTTTGCGTCAGTGGCTTTTTAACAACGCTCGATTTAGAAACTCGTTAACTGGCCTTTTTTTTGCTCTATCTTGGAGCGATTTCCGGTGAAACAGGCTAGACGCGGCAAATCGTACTCTCGACTGTCCGGACAACCGCGTAACTCTTTTATCCACTATCCACACTCAGAAATGGCTTGGCATGGTTTTTAAAAACCCACAAAGAATTACGGGACAACGGGACTCGAATCCGCGGCCTCTGCCATGGCAGGGATGCGGTTCCGGGTAACTGATTGAAACCACGCGATACGGATGACCTTCCACAACCGCGTATGGATGCCCTGAAGACACGTAAATAGTCCATAATTGACCCTGCTTTCTGGCATCAGCGAAGGACGGAGACATCTATCGTTTATAGGTCGGAATCGGAACTACAGGTCCCAAGCGCGACCCTTATGCCAGGGAACTGGCTTTGGATGCGCCATTTCCGAACTTTAGCTGCGTGATTCGCGGTACAGGTTATCCATGGCACGACGCTGATTTTGTCACCCCGGAATTCTCCGAAATGATCGTGTATCAGATTCATATTGGTATCTATAACGTTACAACTCCAGGAAAGGCTTCGACCTTCCTGGATATCATCGAACGGCTGCCGTATCTCCAAACGCTCGGAGTCAATGTACTTCAACCGCTACCCGATTACCGAGTCCGAGACTGGTACGGGTCAAGCAATCCTGCGTAATCCTTTTTGTAGTTTTGTTTTTGACGATTGATTCCGTTTCCAAAAGCGAAATACCATGTAGCACGTTGCGCCTAAAGCTATCCCTCCGCTTGCCGCGGTAATGCCCTTGCGGTGTAGAGAAACCCAAAGCTCATAGCTTCTTGGATGTGCCCTGCCACCGAAAGTTCCGTGCGCACCATGGTCTCCCGGTACGGGTGACCACAGATTGTTCGGGCGATTGGGATTTTCCAGTTCATTGGTTTGCTGCGAAGCAAAAGCAGTACGCCCTAAGTAATGATCCAGCAAGCCGGGAGCGATCTTGTTGCCGACAATCGCTTCCACGGTTGGCATCCCAACGTAAACCTCTCTGCGATCATGATGAGCAGCCCAATAGACCGCTTCAGCACCCACTTCCGGCTGGAAGATTGGCGGCACGGGTTGGGCTTTGTGCTTTAGGCGGCTCTTCACCCAACTGAATTGGGTGGTGTTGAGCGCCGGCATTTGCACCATTGTAACCCTGACGTTGCTCTTTTCGTGAATGAGTTCGCAACGCAGTGAGTCAGTAAATCCCGCGATCGCGTGTTTGGCCGCGCAATAAGCCGATTGCAATGGAATGCTGCGATATGCAAGGGCGGATCCGATTTGCACTATCGTTCCTTTGTCTCGCGGGAGCATTCTTTTTAGCGCGCAGAGCGTGCCATAAACGATCCCCAGATACGTCACCTCTGTGACCCGCTTGTATTCTTTGGGCTCCATTTTCATGACCGGCGAGAAGACCGAAGCCATCGCATTGTTGACCCATATATCGATGGGGCCGAATTCTTGCTCAACTGCAGCGGCAGCTTTCTCCATAGCATCCGCATCCGCAACGTCGGTGGGCAATACCAGCGCTCTTCCACCGGCCGCCTCAATCTCTCGTTTCGCACCCTCAAGACCTTCGACTCCGCGCGCCAGCAAACCCACGCTTGCTCCGCGGCTTCCGAAATGACGGGCGATTGCGCGTCCTAACCCTGCTGATGCGCCAGTGACTACCACAATTTCATTTTTCACGACGACTCCTTTCATAGTCCATTAAGCGGCCGGAGAAACTTCTCCGCCGCAAACCTCGACATTCAGTTTTCCGTGAACTTGGATGATTTGAGTATCAACCGATCCGTCCAGCCTGCGTTCAAATCGCAAATCTACCGACGCTTTTCCGACCCGCAGTCGTTTGAGTTCCAACTTTTGTATAAAGCTGGGTAGAGTCGGCCTAACAATATCCAGACGGTTCGCAAAACCTTTCGGCACTAAGCCCAGCAATGATTCGACCATGAAAGGCACTGCGCCGGCAGCCCATGCCTGCGGATGGCACGCCACAGGATAACGGACCGGGATGTGAAATTCGCTGCGCGAAAAACCGGCAAACACTTCGGGAAGCCGGTAATGCTCGAAATGCTGGGCCGCGCGAACGATTCCGCCCATGACCGCACACGCCTCACAATCCGCACCATATTTTAGAAAGCCGGCGGCGATGATCGAGTTGTCGTGCGGCCAGACCGTTCCTAAGTGATAGCCAAGGGGATTAAATCGCCGTTCCTGATTCGACAATGTCCGGATTCCCCAGCCGCTGAACATGGCTTTTGACATCAACTGCTTTATGGTCTTTAGGGCCCGGACAGGCCGCGCAATGCCCGACCATAACGCTTGCCCGGCATTGGATGAAACTACGGCCGCCGGTCTTTTCCCAGCTTGTAACGCAAGCGCGTAAATGCCCTTATCCTCAAGCCAGAAGTCCCGCTCAAAGCGTGTCTGCAACTCGTAGGCTTCAGCTCGTAGTCGTTGGGCGGCGGCTTGATCTCCCACGCGCTCAAACAGCTCCGCACATGACACTTTTGCCAGATAGACGTAGCCTTGTACCTCCACCAACGCAATCGGCGGCGCGGCGAGTGTACCATCGGCGTTCATGATCGAATCGCCGGAATCCTTCCACCCCTGATTACCTAAGCCGTTTTTGGACTTTGAGCTGTATTGAAGATAGCCGTCGCCGGTTTGGTCTCCGTAGCGGGTGATCCAATCAAATGCTTTGTCAATCGCAGGTCGCAATTCATTAAAGAGCGACAGATCACCCGTCCACCGAGCATGCCGCGCCAGCAGGATCAAAAATAGAGGTGTCGAATCCACTGCGCCGTAATAAGGTGTCTGCGGAATTTCGTTAAGGTGGGCCAACTCCCCGACCCGCAGTTCATGCATGATTTTGCCCGGCTGTTCATCACGCCAGTCATTTATTTCTTTTCCCTGGTACCGTGCCAGCAGGCGCAACGTCTGCTCCGCTACCTTTGGCCGAAACGCTAGAGTTTGCATTGACGCAAGAATGCTGTCGCGGCCGAACAAGGTGCCATACCAGGGGAGACCGGCGGAAAAATACTCTGCGCCGTCCAGAAAAGTGCGCAATGCTCCCAGATCGCGGATGGAGCGCTCGAATACATGATTGAGTCGATAGCTGTTGCTCTCCAGGTGGCAGTGGTCTTTGAGCCAGTCATCGGAGCTCTGGTGCAGACGATCGATCAGGGCTGCTGTGTCCCGGGTTGAGGCCGAACTTATTCTGGCTGTTTTTTTTCTGGAAGACTCCCTCAACTGAACGCTCAGGTGGAGTTTCTTTGACTCGCCCGGCTCAAGCGAAACTGAGATTTCCGCCCCAGCGCGATGTCGCGCCTTGAGACGAGAGGAAATATTGATCGTGACGCTCCGCTGCAATTGGTCCGCACCATCATATCTAAATAGCAGTGCCCCGCAGTGCCAAGCTGGCGCCTTCGGCTTTCCAATCTGGGTGGGATGAAAGCCGCGAATCTGAAAAACATCCTCGAAGTCAGCTTGAAAGGAGAACGATAAAACGAACTGCAACTTCTCAATCGTGTAGTTGGTGCAGGTAATCACATCCTGCATGGAGAGGTTGGAAAATTGGATGAT
>DASZMF010000218.1:0-3557 GCA_035552035.1 Candidatus Angelobacter sp. | reverse complement strand
TGGCTACGGAGTTTCTGGCTGAAGCAGGAATGGAATAGTTGCCGTTGCTGTCTGTGATTGCCGTACCGTTTTTTGAGGCCATGGCTACACCGGGCATTGGCGCGCAATTCTGGGCATTCTTGACCACGCCAGAGATTGAACCTGCGGCGGTGGAGACACCAGGGTTGTGATAGGGAACAGTGAATTGATTGTGATCGTCGGTGAGAAAGCTATCCAGAAAAGGCGAGTAGGTGGTAACGCTCACGCGATTCAGCGAAGGCGAGATTTTTAAGATGCGCAGATAGCCGTCTCCGCCGTTGGCGTACGACTGATAGTCAGACAGGATTTCATTCACCAGATTGCCGTGGACGCCAATATCCATGCGGCGTCCGGTGCCATCGCCCTGCACCACGTGTCCGCTGAGCACCAGATGGATATTGGGATAGTTCTGGACCAGCTTCCACCACATGTCTTCTCCGTTATTGTCCTGCCCAACGCCGAAGCTCTCCGCGTTGTTGAGATCGCAGTGGTCGATGCGCGTGTTATCGGAAAAGGTAAACATGTGCGTGACCACGATGACTTCTTTATCCTGATTGGCGCTCAGGATTCCGGCGGCCCAGTTCAAGGCTGAGTCTCGCGGAGCAAATTCCAGCACCAGGATGAGATAGCTTTTTCCGTTGATGGTGACGACGCTGTAAAAGTTTTCATTGCTTCCAGCGGGATAGTTGCCTTTGTACCAGCTTGCGTTGGCATAGCGCGCAGGACCAAAGAAGGTATTGAAGTTTTGCGTGGAGGCAGTCCTGCCGGCGGGATTGTTTTTGTCATAGTCGTGATTGCCGATGGCCATCACATACGGAACCTTGCCGTCGAGCAGACGCACAGCGGCATCGGCGTTTTGCCATTGCATGAGATCGCCGCCGCCATCGACGATGTCTCCGAGTCCGGTTACCAGCTTGATGTTCTGGTCCTGCACATGATTGGCGATCCACTGAGTTTGCGCGGCAAAAATCTGGGGATAGGTACTGGAATAAAACTGCGTGTCGGGCAGGGCGACGATGGTGAATTCATCCGCGGGCGTTGGCGATGCGGTGGTCTGCGCAATCAGGATGCGCGATAAACAGAGAGCAGCGAACAGAAATATAAATTGAGCGCGACGAAGCGGCATTTTTTGTTTCTCCACTGGCAGAGTAGAGGGAGCGGAGCCCAGGCAATATCAGGTGATCACCGCAGAAAATGTGATTTAACGGAAAATTCATAGAGCGATGAGAAAGCTTTGATGTGGTGAGCGGAAAAAGGAAAACCATACCACGGATTACACGGATAGCACTGATTTACACGGATAAGAAAGTATTGCTGCGGAGTAACCAAAGAAGAAGCTTTACCCCGGATCAACGCGGATCAAAAGCAAATTCAAATGTGGCGCGCAAAGCTTATCTGCGATGTATTGCCCACAAGGAACATGGGCATACGGCAGTTTCCTCCCGGGCATTGCTGAATGGACAATGAACTATGTCAGGCAGTGGGTCGCAAAAGACATGACCTATGCAATGGAACTAGTTCGCGCGTGATTGTTGCAGCGGACGAAGCTAGGATGAGCCATAGAGAAGATGAACCATGGAGAAGATAAGCCAGGAAGAAGATGGGAAAGCTTTGTTGTTTGAAATCAGCAGCGTGTGTGTTGCGATTCTCAAATGCTGAAGTCCGCCCCCCAAGGACCGATTTGGAGCTTGGGCTTGGACGGCCCCTGGACGGCCCCTGGACGGCCCAAGGGCGGTGCATGGGCCGTGCTTGGGCGGTGCAAGCGTGGCGCAAGGACCGATTTAAGGAAGTGCTTTTGTTTGCAACAAAAGCTAAAGAATGACGGGGTGGGGAGAATCGGGTGACCTGGTGATCGGGACATCGGGTGAATCGGAATGGCAAAAACCTTTACCACTGATAAACACGGATGATACGGATTTGCTGGTCATTCAAAGCGAAAGCTTTTACCACAGAGGACACAAAGGGACACAACGGAAGAATCAATTGAGTCGCGCGGAGTACATCACCGAAGGCATGCGCTGCGCGAGACAAAGGAGATCAAACGTAATTTTTTCGCGAAAGGTATTTTTCCTCTTATGGGATTGAAATGTGCTTGTTCCAATAACCGGAATAGCAGAGCTGAATTGTTGAGCAGCAGTTTTGGATGGTTAGACTTTTGCAATGTTCCATCGCGCGAGCGATGGAAGGAGAAAGACAATGACTGACTATATTCGACCGTTGCTTCGGATGTTCATTCTCTTTGCCCTGGTCTTCACGGTGTTCGTACTGGCGAAACCAACCTCTGCTTCAGCTTACCTACTGCCAACCTGCTGCCAGAGCTGCGCAAACGGTGAGGCGAGCTGCGAGAGCAGCTGCACCACGCCCGCCTGCCGCATCAACTGTGTGCGCAATTACAGTTTGTGCATTAGAACTTGTCAGGGTGGTTGCATACAGCAGTAAACCAACTTTTTTGAAGCTCAACTTTTGAAGCCGGGGAAAAAAGTCAGATCTAAAAAATGGATTTGATTTCCGGTCGCAAAAACTTTCATTTTTTTGCCGGCATGAGTTTTAACAGGTTCATCGTTAAGAACCAAGAGCGATGAAGGAGGAAATAAAAATGACCGACTATCTTCGACCGTTGCTTCGGATGTTCATTCTCTTTGCCCTGGCTTTTGCAGTGGTGGTACTGGCCAAGCCGACCCGCGCTTCAGCCGCCGCACAGGACTGTTGCCAAACCTGCGAAAACCGGTATACGGCATGCCTCAGCGGTTGTACTACGCAGATCTGCCGCTCGGGCTGCCAGCGCCAGCTGAATACCTGCATTGAAGTTTGCCCGGCATGCCTGGTTGAGTAGCCAGGCTAAATTTTTGAGTGCTACTTTTTGAACTCAACTTTTGAAACCCAACTTTTTTGAAACCCAACTTTTTGAAAGCCAGGAGTTCCATCTAAAAAAGCGGATTTAGATTCCCGATTCAAAAACCATTATTTTTCTGTTGCGAGCTTTAACAGTTCATCGCAATAAAGATGAAGGAGGAAAAAATGACTGACTATATTCGTCCCCTGCTTCGGATGTTCATTCTCTTTGCCCTGGTCTTCGCTGTAGTTGTACTGGCCAAGCCAACTCCAGCTTCTGCCCTGCTCACCTGTTGCCAGGAATGCACTGCCAGTGAACAAGCTTGCCTTAGTTTCTGCACCACGCCTGCATGCCGCTTAAGCTGCGAAAAAGAACTGACTCCGTGCGAGAGAACCTGTGAGGGTCTTTGCAAACTGAATTAACGGGGCTAATCGCGTGCCCTTTTCACCAAAGGCAATCAACATTTCACCGCAAAAGCGACGAAGGAGGAACTAAATGACAGACTATATTCGTCCCCTGCTCCGGATGTTCATTCTGTTTGCCCTGGTCTTTGCCGTAGTTGTACTGGCCAAGCCAACTCCAGCTTCTGCCCTGCTCACCTGTTGCCAGGAATGCGCAGCTGGGGAGCAATCATGCCGAAGCAGATGCACGACAGGCGCATGCGTTTTGCAGTGTACGCTTCAACAAAATGCGTGCAACGGAACCT
>DASZMF010000217.1:0-7439 GCA_035552035.1 Candidatus Angelobacter sp. | reverse complement strand
CACGGCAACATACTGGCCAGTGTTGATCCCATTGAGCGCGAGTTTCCCAAGTATCGCCGGGGCGAGAGAATCTTTCATCCCATACGTTTTCTGGAGCTCCTGCCACTCAGCCATGTGTTTGGACAATTCATGGGTATGTTTATTCCCACACTGATCGGTGGAACCGTCCATTTCCAGGACAGCTTTAAACCCACGGACATTATTGAAGCCATCAAGAAGGAACGAATTTCAGTGCTGGTGGCGGTGCCGCGCGTGGTGGAGTCGCTGAAGAACAAGCTGCGCGACGACCTGGGAGCTCTGATCGATAAGAACTGGGCCGTTTCAGAAAATGAAAAGTTTCTGAAACGCTGGTGGCGCTTCCGCCAGATTCGCCGGCGCTTTGGCTGGAAATTCTGGGCGATTATTTCCGGCGGCGCGGCGCTGGACCAGAACACTGAAGAGTTCTGGCGCAGGCTGGGATATGTGGTGGTGCAGGGCTACGGACTCACGGAAACCAGTTCGCTCATCAGCCTGAATCATCCTTTTAAAGTGGGCCGCCGGTCGATTGGCAAGGTGCTGCCCGGGCGCGAGATGAAGCTGGATACTGAATCAGGCGAGATCATGGTGCGCGGCGCAAACGTGGCGCAGCAATACTGGCAAGGCAAAGAGTTGAAGCCGGTGACAGGTGAAGAGGGCTGGTTCCGGACGGGCGATCTGGGTGCGATGGATGACGATGGAAACCTTTACTTTAAAGGTCGCAGCAAAAATGTGATTGTGACGCCGGCTGGACTGAAGGTTTATCCGGAAGATCTGGAGCAGGCGCTGCGCAAACAGCCGCAGGTGCGCGACTGCGTGGTCTTCGGCTTGGCAAAAGGCGGCAACGCTGAAGCATGCGCGGTATTGCTGATGAACAATGGCGATCCGGGTAATACTGCCGTGGCCAATGCCAACCAGACGCTGGCGGAATTCCAGAAGATCAGGCGCTGGTTTGTGTGGCTGGATGACGACTTTCCCCGGACATCGACGCAGAAGCCCAAGCTTGAGTTGATCCGACGCGCGGCTGAAGCCAAATTGAATGGTGGTGCGGGCGATGACGTGGCTCCAGCTAATGCAACGCGCAGTGGCGCACTGGAAGAGTTGGTAGGCAGCATAGCGGGCAGGACTGTGAATCTCAATTCAGGAACGCATTTAGAGCATGACTTGAACATGAGTTCGCTGGACCGCGTGGAGTTAATGGCGGCGATTGAGAGCCGTTACCAGGTGGATCTGGGGGATCGCGAATTTGGCAAGGTAAACACAGTGGCGGATTTGGAGAACCTGTTGAAGAAGTCCGCGCCTGAAACAAAGAAAGCCGACTACCCTTATTCGCGCTGGCCGCAGAGCTGGCTGGTTCGTGGGATTCGCGTGCTGGTTTATCACGCGATCACTCTGCCCTACATACTGCTGATGGCGCGGCCCAAAGTGATTGGCCGCGAGCGGCTGAAAGATTTTCGCGGGCCGGCACTGATCATCTCCAACCACATTTCACAGATCGATATTGGATTTCTGATGGCGGCGCTGCCTGCGCATCTTCGCAACAAGCTGGGTGTGGCAATGCAGGGCGAGCAACTCAGAAGCATGCGCTATCCGCCGAAGAACTGGTTTTTTGTGAAGCGCTGGTGGGAGCAGTTGCAGTACGCGCTGATTGCTGCGTTCTTCAATGTGTTCTCTCTTCCGCAGCGGGCGAAGTATCGCGAGAGTTTTCGTTTTGCCGGCGAACTGGCTGACCGAGGGTACAGCGTAGTAATTTTTCCGGAAGGCCGTCGCACTGAAACCGGGGAGATGTCGCCCTTCCGCAGCGGCATTGGATTGCTGGCAACACAACTTAACCTGCCAATTATTCCCATGCGCATTGACGGGCTGTTCTCATTCAAGATCGCCAAGAAGCATTACGCGCCGCCGCATGCAGTGCAGATAAAGATTGGCGATCCGGTGCGGTTTGAGCCGGCGGCTAATCCGGAGGAGATTGCGAAGAAACTACAGAGGATTGTGGAAGCGCTATAAAGAAAAACCATACCACGGATGAACACAGATGCCACGGATCAGATCTGATCAATATTTTCTTTATGAGTTATTCCTTATCTCGCCGCGATTGTTCTACACTTAAGTTTTGGAGCATCCATGATTCATACAGGCCGCCACTTTCTACAGATTCCCGGACCAACCAACGTACCTGACCGCGTTTTACGCGCCATGGACAGGCCAGTGATTGACCATCGCGGGCCAGAGTTTGCCCAGTTGGGGGCGGAAGTGCTGGAGAGCGTGAAATCGATTTTTAAAACCAAGAGCCATGTGGTGATTTATCCGGCCTCGGGTTCAGGCGCATGGGAAGCGGCGATTGTGAACACGCTTTCTCCGGGCGACCGCGTGCTGGTATTTGAGACTGGACAATTCTCCAGCCTGTGGCGCGATATTGCGCTGCGTCACGGACTAGTGGTGGATTACATCCCCGGCAACTGGCGGCATGGCGCAAAGGCGGCGGAAGCGGAAGAGCGGCTATCGCAGGACAAACAGCATGCGATCAAAGCGGTGATGGTGGTACACAACGAAACTTCCACCGGCGTGGTGAGCCGTGTGAAAGAAATTCGCGAGGCCATGGACCGTGCTAAGCATCCGGCGCTGCTGATGGTGGATACCATTTCGTCACTGGGATCGATGGATTATCGTCATGACGAATGGGGCGTGGACGTAACCGTGGGCGGATCGCAAAAAGGACTGATGCTGCCACCTGGGCTCAGCTTTAATGCTGTGTCTGAAAAAGCTTTGGCGGCAAACAAAACAGCCAAGATGCCGCGCTACTACTGGGATTGGCCGGAGATGCTCAAGCCGAACCGTGCCGGATTTTTCCCATACACCCCGGCAACAAATCTTTTGTGGGGACTGAAAGAAGCCATTGCCATGCTGCATGAAGAAGGACTGGACAACGTGTTTCATCGGCATGATCGTCATGCTGAAGCCACGCGCGCGGCGGTTGAGGCCTGGGGATTGGAAGTGTGGTGCGAAGAGCCGAAAGAATATTCCAGCTCGCTCACGGCAGTACTCATGCCCAAAGGCCACGATGCTGACAAGCTTCGCGAAACAATTCTGGATGCATTCGATATGTCGCTGGGCACCGGCCTTGCAAAATTAGCCACCAAAGTTTTTCGTATCGGACACCTGGGGCATTTTAATGACCTGACACTGGCAGGCACGCTAAGCGGCGTAGAAATGGGAATGCAACTGGCAGAGGTTCCGCACAAAGCTGGCGGAGTGATGGCAGCGTTGAATTCTCTGGCGAAAAGCGCTCAATCCAAAAGCAACTATGTTACCGAGACGGCAGGCGTCGCCCGATAGCTAACGCTGTTCGTCTTTTAAGTTGCGAAAGTTTGCCCGGTGCTCACGGATGAGGCGTTCAAGGCGGGATTGCAGCAGCGTAACGGAATCGAACAACGTCTGTACGCCGCCGGATTCCCAGTTGACGGATTGATGCTCAAGGTCAACGGAAAGATCGCGCAACATCTGCGAGTAGCGGCGGATTCTCTCAGCCGCCAGAAAAGAAGCCAGCAGTTCCTTGCGTCCGGGCTGGGCGTTATGAAGTTCGCTGGCCGTCCATGCCGTCATGCGGCTTTCATCAATGGCCTGGCGAAAATCCTGCAGGACTGCAATATCAGAAATTGTGCCCGCCTTTAAATCGCGTTCCAGTGCACGCAGCTCTTCAGTAAGACTGCGCAACCGTGACTCGATCTGGAAGCCCTTGTCTGCCATGCTCTCTCGCAGCCTATTTTGATGCTGAAGAGCTCTGAAATGCAGCATGTTTTTGCAGAAACATGGCCACTGGCTGGGCCTGCTTGAGACCGCGAACGAATTGCCCTTAAGTAATTAGAAGCGGCGCAGAGCCGCATAAACATTAGCTGGATTTGGCTGTGCGCTTGCGCGCCTTGATGGCGTTCTTTTTTGGGACCGCAGCGGGGCGTGCGTTCTTTTTCTTAGAAGCCTTCTTTTTCGGCGTGCTTGCAGCGCGCTCCTGGATTGCGGGTTCAGGCGCAGTTTGCTCAAGCGTCCCCAATGCTGGCAGCTTTTGCTTGAGTGTGAGGACTGGAGCAAAAAGGTCTCCAAGTTTTTCTGCGCGTTTTAAAACATGGTCTGATGTGAAGACCAACAGCTCTGGATCATTTTTTGCCAGGCATTGCTCTACTTCTTTCCAGGTGACAGGTGTAGAAACTGTGGGCTGATCTTTAGCGCGCAGAGAGTAAACGTTAACGGTGGTTTTATGATCGTCGTTCTGGCTCCAGTCAACAAAGACTTTATTCACGCGCAGGGCCTTCTTCATGTCAGAAACCACCTGGTCGGGATGGCGATCTTCGAGAACGCGCGCAATTGCATGAGCGAAAGACTTGGTTTGATCAAACGTGACGGCAGTATTCAGAGGAATATAAATTTGCAGCCCCTTGGAACCGGAAGTCTTGGCAAATGACTGCAAGCCGAGTTGCTGAAAAATGTCTCGAATCCAGAGGCTGACCTGGCAGCACTGCACAATGTTGGCGGGAGCGCCGGGGTCGAGATCAAAAGCAATTACCGTGGGACGCTTTACGTCAGCGGCGCGCGCCAGCGAAGTATGGAGTTCAATATCGGCGAGATTGCCCAGCCAGACGAGCGTGGAAAGATCGGCGGCAACGCAGTAATCCATGAAGCGGTTGTTGCCTTCACTCCAGACTTTTACGGTCTTCATCCATTCAGGGCGATACTTGGGGCAGTTTTTCTCATAGAAAAACATTCCGTCCACACCATTGGGATAGCGCTTGAGCGTGAGCGCTCGTTCAGACAGGTGCGGCAGGAGCACAGGAGAAATGCGGGTGTAGTAGTCGATGAGCTGGCCTTTGGTGAAGCCGGTGCGGGGATAAAGGACTTTCTCAAGATTGGAGAGTTTGATCTGGCGGCCTTCCACCTCAAGCACCGACTCTTTTTTCGCCATAATAGGCTCCTGCTTTTTTAGATGCGCTGACCAGCAACTCACATCAGCGCAAGGCAGAGCTGCTGGATGCGCATTATTTTTTCGGCAGAGCCAGTAACTCTGCCACGAGCGAAGACAGCCGCTGGATATTTTCCGACATGTCTTTGGCGATCGTCTTTGCATTGCCGCTGCCGTCGTTGTCCTGGCCACACAGATAAGCAAGGTTCGTGAGGCTCTGCAGAGGATTGTTGATCTTGTGGGCCAGATCGTTGGCCATGGCAATCGCAGCTGCAGCACGCGTCTGTTCAACAAGAAGTTTCTGCTGGCGCTGCTGCCGCACGCCCATGGCGGCGAAGTTGGCCAGAGACTGCATCATCTGATAATCGCTGCTATCAAAAGCCTCGGGCCGGCCATGGGCCAGGATCCATATGGTGCCGCGCATCTCTTCCATCTGCCAGGGGATCAGGACGCCGTCAGTCACGATCTCGGCTTCAATGCCCATGATGTCAAAGAAAGTTTTTGATACGCGAAAAAGCTGGGGACGTCCGCGCTTGAGGCATGTGCCGCAGGCGCTGGGATCTGGCGGCAGCGTGGCATTGGCAAAGCGCGCATATTTACCGGCGGTGGCCACCCAATGGTAAAAAATGGATTCGTTTTCGTCTCTGCCTTCAATGCTGATGCCGGCACTGTCTGCGCCGCACATATCCACGGCTGCATCGACCAACTCTTGCAGGATCGTTTCAGGTTTTTCTACGAAAGCCCGGGCCAGCTTCTGCATGCCCTGCATCTGCATGGCAATATCGCGCGTGTGCAGGCGCCGCGCCATGAAAGAAGCGTCATTTTGGAGATCGACAACCTCAAGTCCGTTATCAGTCGGCGGGACTGAAGCGGTCGCGCCAATTTCCATATTTTCCATAAAGTGCACCCAGTGCCAACACGATAAATGCTAACAGCTTTCCCATGTGCAAGAAAATCTGCACCAGGTGAAGGGCAGAATAAAGAAGAGAAAGGAATTGCATGAGAAATTTGCCTCTCTATTCTCCAGACTTTTTGGTTTCATTGGGATAGGTGGGGCTGGAGAGTTCGATCCGCCAGATTGGTCCGCCGTAAAAAAGCGGGCCTTCTGACTTGAGGAATGCCGGCGCTTCTCCGCCCAGGACCCAGAACTTTGTGTCCGGCGGCTGCTTGCCTACCAGCGGCGCAATCACGCCTTTGATGCCGCCGATTTCTATCTTCATGTTGTAGCGCGTGGCTTTGCGGTTGGCTCCGCCAATGGAAAAGTTCTCCTCACCATCCGAGGTAAAGGCCAGTGTCACCACTTGCGGCTTGGGCGTAAACGCCACCATGGAGAGCTTTGCCGCGCCATCTTGCGCAAGATTTTTTACCAGGATTGAAAGCAGGCCATTCGAGATGGTGGGGGGCAGAGTTACGTGACTGCTCTCATCTTTATCTTTGCCGTCTTGCGTGGAGTGAACCGTGACCTGGTTATTGGGGCCGTCCATGGAAACATCCAATTGCATGGGAAATGTAGGGCCTTTTTGTATGAGCTTATAACGCAAAAGCCGGAAGGCGTGGCTCTGGGAAAAGGTTGCAGTTTCGTCATGCAGCGATCCGTCTTTAAAGTGGAAGACCAAATGGGTCGTCACACTATTGCCCTTGGTGCTCTGGGAAAGGTCGCCAAAAGCTACGGTCTCGCCGTCTGTGCTGCGTAGAGCAAGAAAGCCGTGCAGGCTCCCTTCAGTATGGCGCACTGTGACCGGAGCACCAGCGTCAGCAGCGCGGAGTAAAGTTGCAGAGAACAAAAGGACGAGGATCCAGAGAGATTGACGATTCAACATAGGCTCACGGTTTGATGACGATCGGCCTGAATGAGTTGTTCGCAATATCAAAAGCCGTAGAGCGGCATAAATCTATCGCCCGCAGCAAAAAAGAACAAGTTCTTCGCATTTATATTTGCAATTCATGCTGGCGTCTTGTATCAAGTAATGGCTACAAAGCTCGCCCACTTCTTAAAAGAGAAAAAGGAGCACCGCTGCCAATGCGGTACGTCTGTTCCTCACGCTCATCGCTGATCATTGCTATCACACTGCTTCTGGCTTGCGTTTCGCAAACAGTATTGGCCCAGGGCCCCAATAACAGTCAGCCGGATAATCCGCTGAAAAATTTAACGCTGGAGCAACTGGGGAATGTGGAAGTAACCAGCGTCACTAAAGAGCCGGAGCAGGTCTGGGAGACGCCGGCAGCGATCTTTGTGCTTACCAATGAAGATATACGCCGCGCCGGCGTTACCAACATTCTGGATGCGTTGCGACTTGTGCCGGGCGTGGACATGTCTCGCAATGATTCCAGCGGTTATTCGGTTGGAGTTCGCGGTTTTGAAACCGTCTTCTCCAAGGGACTGCTGATAATGATTGATGGGCGTTCGCTCTATAACACGCTTTTTGGCGGCGTGTACCAAGACTTGCCCGACTATCCTCTGGAGGACATTGAC
>DASZMF010000216.1:0-7394 GCA_035552035.1 Candidatus Angelobacter sp. | reverse complement strand
GAGAACCTGAAAATAGGGTAAAGATCGGGACATCTGGAAATCGGGACATCGGGTCATCGGGTTATCGAAAACAAGCTTACTGGTGAGGAACATGAGCTTAGATAAGCATCAGGAGTTGCGCAGCAGGACCAAGAGCTTTGCTCTGCGAATTATGAAAATGTGCCGAACAATTCCCAGCAATCGTGAGACAAATATTATCAATAACCAAATCCTGCGGTCCGCCACTGGCATGGCTGCAAATTACAGGGCTGTTGGATTGGCAAGATCAAAAGCTGAATTCATTTCCAAACTCGGCATTGTCATTGAAGAAGCGGACGAAACCGTGTTTTGGCTGGAATTGCTGGGTGACAGTGGCATTGTGCAGGCGGCGAAGCTGCGCGAACTTTTGGGTGAAGGCAATCAATTGGTGGCAATCTTTCTCGCTTCACGAAGGACAGCAAAAGCATGAAAAAAGAATCTAGACGTTTATCCAAACAGCATGCATCAGGTCCCGATTTCCCGATTTCCCGATTTCCCGATGTTCCGATCACCGGATCACCGGATCACCGGATCACCAGATCCTTGTCTCACCGTCCCGGTCTTGTCATCTATGTCACCTGCGGTGATCCCGATATCACTACAACGAAGGAAATCGTTCTTGCCGCTTGCCGCGCTGGCGCCGATGTAATTGAACTCGGCGTGCCATTCAGTGATCCTGTTGCCGATGGGCCAGTGATTCAGCGTGCCAGCGAGCGTGCGTTGCAGCAGGGAACATCTCTGGAACAGGTGTTGAAGCTGGCAAGCGATGTGCGCAAAGAAACTGATGCCGGCCTGATCGTGTTCACCTATCTGAATCCGCTGCTGCGTTTTGGCATGGAGCGCTTCTGTATTGAAGCTGCAAAAGCTGGCGTCGATGGCGCGCTGATTACAGACCTCACGGTTGAAGAAGCTGGTGAGTATCGCGAACTGATGGCGGCACACCATCTGGACACAATTTTTCTTGCCGCACCCACTAGTCCCGCAGAACGCCTGAAAGCAATCACCCAGGCCTGCAAGGGATTTGTGTATGCGGTTTCGCGGACGGGCATCACCGGAGCGCAAAAGCAGGTTGCATCTGACGCGCAGGAGCTGGTGAAGCGCATTCGCAAATTCACCAAACTGCCAATCGCGGTGGGCTTTGGAATCTCCAACGCGCAGCAGTTTGCTGAAGTCGGCAAATTTGCCGATGCCGGCGTGATTGGCAGCGCAATTGTGCAATTGATCGAACAGAATCCGGGACGAGAAGCGCAGGCGGTTTCTCAATTCATCTCTTCCTTAAAGAATAGAGAGAGTCTGCCTGCTGGCACATCCTCTTAATATCGTTAAGCTAAAATATGAGAACGGTAATTTCATTAAGTTTTACCTCTTCCTATATGCTATTCATCAGGGAACAGCGAAATCATGGACATTGCCGACTGGCGCAAAAAGATTGATGAAATAGACAGCAAGCTGGTGGAACTGCTCAATGACCGGGCCCATGCAGCATGCGAGATTGGCAAGTTGAAGCGCAATACCAGCATGCCGATTTACGAACCGCAGCGGGAGAAGACGATCTTTGAGAATGTGTGCCGCGTGAATCGCGGACCTCTGCCAGATGGTGAGTTACGGCAGGTTTATGAGCGGATTATTGACGTGATGCGAAATATACAAAAAAACGAGATCGCGCCCAGGACTGAGCCGGGCACCAGGCAACCAGAATTTTGATTCAGAAGTAAACGTTTAGCCGTTCGCAAGAACGCTGATAGCAGGAAATATTATCCCGAAACGAGCGGCTTTGCCGCGAGAGAAGAAAGCAGAGGCAGCATTAGCTGCTAAAAAATCATGATCGTAGCCATGCAGGAAACAGCCGCGGAAGAACAGATACAACAGGTGATTGAGCGCCTTGTGAGTATGGGTTTTGAAGTTCATCGCTCTACCGGAGCCCGCCAGACGGTGCTGGGCGCAGTGGGCGCGCGCCCTGAGTTTGATATTCGCGACATAGAAGTGCTCTCCGGTGTCGGCGAGGTGCATCGCATCAGCTCGCCTTATAAGCTGGTGGCGCGTAGTTTTCGTCCGGAAGGGACAATCGTAAAATTCCAGGACGGTATCACGATTGGCGGAGACGAAGTGGTGCTCATGGCCGGCCCTTGCTCGGTGGAATCACGTGACCAGATTTTTGCGATCGCCGAATCCGTGTCACAGTCCGGCGCGAAATTTTTGCGCGGCGGAGCCTTCAAGCCGCGCAGCTCTCCTTATACTTTCCAGGGGCTCGGTGAAGAAGCTCTGAAGCTCATGCGCGAAGCCGGCGACAAATACGGAATGCTGGTGGTGAGCGAGGTGATGGAGATTTCCCAGATCCAGCTCATGTTGCCTTACGTGGACATGCTTCAGGTGGGCGCGCGCAACATGCAGAATTTTAACCTGCTGCGCGAGCTGGGCAAGGTTCGCAAACCCGTGCTGCTGAAGCGTGGTATTGCCGCGACCTTTGAGGAACTGTTGCTTTCGGCTGAATATGTAATGGCCGGCGGCAATTATGAAGTGATTTTCTGCGAACGCGGTATTCGCACCTTTGAAACCTACACGCGCAACACCATGGATATCTCCGCGATTCCTATTGTCAAAAAACTTTCTCACCTGCCCATACTCGCTGATCCCTCGCACGGCACCGGCCGTCGCGATAAAGTTTCTCCCATGGCACGCGCCGCCGTCGCCGCGGGAGCGGATGGGCTGTTGATTGAAGTGCACAACTCTCCCGATAAAGCCCTTTCTGACGGAGCGCAATCCTTGTATCCTGAGCAGTTTGCCAAACTGGTGGGCGAGCTTCGTATGATTGCGCCTGCAGTGGGGCGTAAGCTTAGTTAGAATTCAAGTGAACATCTTTAACTGTCTCAATTCTCAGCACAGCTGAAAGAAGAACGGCTGGCGTAGAATTTTGTGTCTCTCTGGAAAGCAATCGTGTTCAAACAGATCACCATTATCGGCACCGGCTTGATTGGCGGCTCATTTGCCCTGGCGCTGAAGGCCGCCGGATTTGAAGGCAAGATTGTTGGCTGTGATCGCCGGGCCGTGCTCGACCGTGCACGCGGCATGCGGGCCATTGATTCCGGCTCAGAAGATGCGATCGAAGCCGTCGCGGGCAGCGAGTTGATTGTGCTGGCTACGCCGGTGGGCGGGATCATCGACCTGATTGAGCGCATTGGCCCTATCGTGCCGCCAGACGCGCTGATTACCGATGTGGGCAGCACCAAGAAAGAAATTATTGAGCGCGCCCGCGCCGTGTTTGGAGCTAAAGCCCCAGAGCGTTTTCTTGCGGGACACCCCATGGCTGGGAAAGAACACAGCGGCCTGGAAAATGCCGAATCAAAATTATTTCTGAATGCTGTCTGGCTGCTGGTGCCACAGGTGGGCCAGTCTCTGGACAAGGGCAAGCTCAAGGATTATTGCGAACTGCTGGAGAAAATCGGCGTACGTCTGCTCAAAATGGATGCTGACCGGCACGACAAGACGTGCGCATGGATCAGCCATCTGCCGCAGATGCTCTCCACTGCTCTGGCCGCGACATTGGTGGAAGAACTGGGTGACAACTCTGACGTGCATGCCGTGGGCGGACGAGCGCTAAGAGAGATGACGCGCATTGCGTCCAGCCCCTATTCCATGTGGCGGGACATTGCGCATACGAATACCGCCAATATCGAACACGCCATTAATATGCTGGAGCAGCGGCTGGTGCACATCCGGGAAAACCTGCGCACGCCGGCACTGCGTGAAGAATTTGATCACGCCAACAGTTTTGCCCTGGGCACAAGAGATGTTGCCGCCACGGTTCTGGTGCTGCCGGGCTGGCAAAACTCCGGGCCGCGGCACTGGCAAACTTTGTGGGAGCAGCAAAACCCAATTTTTCTGCGCGTGCAGCAGCGTGACTGGGAATATCCGCACCGCGAGTGGTGGCTGGAGCGGATTACCGCCGAGGTGAAGCAATCACCGCCGCCGGTGGTTTTTGCCGCGCACAGTCTGGGATGCATCGCGCTGGCTCATTGGTGCAAAGTGGCACCCACTGAAGCAGCCAGGATTAAAGGCGCATTGTTGGTCGCGCCCGCAGACGTGGACAGCGCCGACGCTCCCAAGCCGCTCAAAGATTTTTCTCCCATTCCGCGCGATCTTCTTCCGTTTCCTTCCATCGTGGTCGCCAGCAGCAATGATCCGTATGTGTCGCTGGCGCGTGCCCGTGAGTTTGCCCGCGCATGGGGCAGCCGCTTTGTCGAGATTGGCGCTGTTGGCCATATCAACGGCGAATCTGGTTTAGGCGATTGGCCTGAAGGCAAGCGGCTGTTGCGGCACTTGATTGAGGGCGAATAGCTTGGCCAGATGAAGCGAAATAATTTGAAGCTTGTGATGCTTAGCTGGGCATTGCTCGGCATTGTCATGGTCAGGATTGATCGGTGGTACGTGAACCTGAGTTTCGGCGCTGTGTCCTGTTTATTAGGGGCGATTGTACTAACTGCCAGATCGACCGTAGAAGAACGAGAGCGTAGAGAAGCTAAATATTGCGGCATGCTATTGATTGGTTGTGGCGCGTTTATAACGCTTCTAGTGGCATGTGCGATTTTCATTTTGGGCGGCATATAGACCCTCTTCGCGATTGCGGCATTCGCCGCGCCTGTTTAGAATTCTCTCTTTATGAATAAAGTCGTTTCCAGCGCTGATGAGGCCGTCCGGGATGTGAAGGACGGATCCATGATTATGGTGGGTGGTTTTGGGCTGTGTGGCATTCCCGCCGATTTGATTGATGCCCTGGTCCGCAAGGGCGTACAAAACCTGACTACCGTTTCTAACAATGCCGGCATAGAAGATTTTGGCCTGGGCAAACTACTGGGCACCGGCCAGATCAAAAAGCATATTGGCTCTTACGTGGGTGAAAATAAATTATTTGAACAGATGGTCCTTACCGGCAAAGTGAAGCTGGAACTGAATCCGCAGGGCACGCTGGCGGAGCGCATTCGGGCAGGCGGCGCGGGCATTCCGGCGTTCTTTACGCCCACGGGCGCGGGCACGATGGTTTCTGAAGGCAAAGAGATGCGTGAATTTGATGGCCGACAGTATGTGATGGAGCGCGCGCTGAAGGCCGACTTCGCGCTGATCAAGGCCTGGAAGGCTGACCGCTGGGGCAATTTGATTTTCCGCAAGACCGCGCGCAACTTTAATCCAGTAATGGCCACGGCGGCTCACGTCACGATTGTTGAGGTAGAAGAGTTGGTGGAGACAGGCCAGCTCGATCCTGATGGCATTCATCTGCCCAGCGTTTATGTGAAGCGAATTGTTTTGAGCACAGGACAGCCAAAGCGGATTGAAAAACGCACCGTAACCAAGCGTGCTTAATTCAAAAGAGGAATTGATTCATGGCGACCACACCAGTAAAAGCGGACAAGGAAAAAGACGCAGAAAAGCGCGAACGTATTGTGAAGCGCATTGCGCGCGAAATGCAGGATGGTTTCTATGTGAACCTGGGCATCGGCATGCCAACGCGGGTGGCGAATTATATTGCGCCGGGCGTTGAGGTGATCCTGCAAAGCGAAAATGGAATGCTGGGCGTGGGGCCATTTCCTTTTGAAGGCGAAGAAGATGCTGACCTGATCAATGCCAGCAAAGAGACGGTGACGGAAGTCCCGGGCACGGCTTATTTTTCCAGCGCTGATTCGTTTGCCATGATTCGCGGCTCGCACGTTGACCTGAGCGTGCTGGGCGCCATGGAAGTGGATGAAGAAGGCAATCTGGCCAACTGGATGATCCCCGGCAAAATGGTAAAAGGCATGGGCGGCGCCATGGACCTGGTGGCGGGCGCACGGCGCGTGATTATCGCCATGGAGCACACAAATAAAGAAGGCGCGCACAAAATTCTGAAGAAATGTACTTTGCCCCTGACGGGCATGAAAGTTGTGCACACGATTGTTACGGAAATGGCCTACATCAATGTGACGCCGAAAGGCCTGGTTCTGGAAGAAGTTGCGCCCGGACTGACGGCTGAAGACGTGCAAAAGGCCACGGGCGCCCGGCTGATAGTGAGTCCCAATTTGAAAATCATGGAATCCTAAAGACCAGGGAATCCTAAAAACCAGAATCTTAGTACAACTCAAAACCGCTCTGTGTAATCCGAAGAGAGTAGGTTTTGAGGAGGATTTAAGATGCGTGCGAATAGTACTGAAGTTTCCTGGGATGCCGAAAAATCAAAATGGCTGATTCGAATTGCCGTTGGCGAAGAAGTCATCCGTCGTTATTGCGATCTTCCCCAGACCGCCAGCGAAACCGAGCTTCGCGCCGCCGCGCAGAAAACGCTCACCGACGAAGGCTACGAGCTGGATGGCGGGGCCATCATCATCCAACAAGCAAAAGCAGCCTGATAAGCCGCAACTCATATAGCACCCTTATTCATTCCGCAGCGCCAGCATGGGGTCAACCTGTGTGGCGCGGCGTGCTGGAATAAAGCATGCTGCCATGGCAACCACGGCCAGCAGAATGGGTATTGCTGTGTATGTAATTGCGTCAGTCGGACTTATGCCGATCAGAAAATCCTGAATCAACTGGCTGATGGCAAATGCCGGCAACAAGCCGATCACTAATCCGGCTATCACCACTAAAATGCCTTGCCGGCCGACGAGCGCAAGCACTTGCGACCGCTGTGCGCCCAGCGCCATGCGAATACCAATTTCATGCGTGCGCTGGCTGACCGAATACGACATGACGCCATACACTCCCACAACCGCCAAAACCAGGCCCAATCCCCCCAGCACGCCAGTGAGAGTCGCGCCCAGTCGGAATAAAAACACCAGCAGAACGTCGTTGGACTTTTTGATGTGCGTGAACATGCGGTGGTGGTTCATCCACATGATGCCGACATAAGCAAAGCTCAGAAGAAATGCCATGTACGAAGGCCATTGGTGGAGCAGGCCCGCGGCGAGAGACTCCTGCGCGTAGTGCGGCACCTTGATCTTAAGAATCAGCAGCGTAATGGCGATGGCAAACACGCCGTCAGAAAATGCTTCTATGCGTGCTGTTTCAGTCTGCATACGCCGTTAGCGTTTTGCTCCAACCAGTACGGGGACGGTTTGCGAAAGTTCTTTTAGCGTGTCTGCGTACATTGGCTTGGCGATGCCGCGTTCTGTGATGATGGCCGTGACGTATTTATGCGGAGTCACGTCAAAGGCTGGATTCTCCACCAGCACTCCATCCGGCGCGATTTGTTTGCCGGCATGGTGCGTTACTTCACGCGGTGAGCGCTGCTCAATGGGGATGCCTTCGCCGCTCTCCATATTCATGTCCACGGTTGACCAGGGTGCGGCGACGTAAAAGGGAATCGCGTGCTCTTTGGCCAGAACAGCCACACTGTATGTGCCGATTTTATT
>DASZMF010000215.1:0-5983 GCA_035552035.1 Candidatus Angelobacter sp. | reverse complement strand
GCCGCCCACAGCGGTGACGCGGCCAACAATCTCATGCCCGGGAACCACCGGATACGTTGCGTTCTTCCACTCATTGCGGACGGTATGCAGATCAGAGTGGCACACACCGCAGTACAGAATTTCCAGCTGCACATCCTGCGGCAGCGGCTCACGGCGCGAAAATGAAAACGGCGCCAGTCCGGATTGCGCGGAAGTTGCGCCGTAAGCAGCAGTCTTGGTTTTAGCTGGGGTAGCTACTAAAGCAGTGGTGGACATGAGGGGGAAGCTCCTTGTAATGGCTCGATAAATTTTATGGGATGCAGCGCCGGAACATTGTGAAAATCCGAGTGGCTTGGTTATCACGATTTCTGATTGTTGAAAGTTTAAAAGATTTAGAAAAAAATTATTTTAAGACGGATCGTCTTATTCGATGAATCGACATGGCGCAGGGAATCATTTTTATTTTCCATCTTGGCGGCGCGGCACGCTTGCGAACTCACGCGTTATAAACGTTCGCGGCCATCACAGATGCACAATGCTGATCCCTTTATTGCCCTTGCCCAGGTCAGAATCCTGCTTCCACTCCGGATATCGCTTGAGCAGCTCCCACGTGATTTCATCGGAGATGCGCCAGTTCTCACCGGCAATAAAACACTTGATAGTCGCGCCCCGCGCCTGCCGCTCCAAATCTTTCTGTAACTCAATTCGCAACGCGCCACCCACGCCGCTGGAGCCATATCCATGAATCAGCTTTACCGCCGCATAGCCCTGTTTGCGCGCCGTTTGCAGCTCATGTTGCATGCGCAAACGCGCCTGTTCCACTTTGGGCATGCCCTCTTCCAGGTCGATGATCTTAATAGGCGCAGGCTTACGCGACATGACACAGCAAGTGTAGCTGCTGCTCTGGGCGCGGAGAAATCATTTATCATCAGTAATCGTTATGAGTATGAAACAGATTGCTGATTGGGCACTCAACGTAGTCACGCAGCGCGGCGGTTACGCTGACGTTCGTATTGTTGACCATCGCCAGCGTTCCCTGGCCACTAAAAACGGCAAGGTCGGACACGCCGGCAGCGCGGAAACTCTGGGCATTGGCATTCGCGTGCTGGTGAATGACGCATGGGGCTTTGCCTCCACTGACGATCTCCGCCGCGAATCCGTGGAAAAAACCGCGGCGCAAGCCCTGGAGATAGCCAAGGCTTCAGCCAGCGTAAAAGAAGAGCCGGTGCGTCTGGCGCCCGAGCCAGCGGTAAAGATCGAGTGGACCTCGCCGTACAAGATTGATCCGTTCAGCACTTCCATTGAACAGAACTTTGATCTGCTCACCCGCATTGACGCCGAACTCCTCTCTGTAAAAGGTGTGACGCTGGCAGAGAGCAGCATGCAGCTGGGCCGTTATGAGCAATGGTTTTACAGCACTGACGGCGCAGACATACACCAGACGCGCATGATCACCGGCGCCGGATTTTCTGCGCTGGCCTTTCAGGGCACAGAGATCATGAAGCGTTCATATCCCAACTCTTTTGGCGGCCAGCACCAGAACAGAGGTTATGAGCTCATTGACGAATTAAAGCTGCTGGAAAATGCCCGCCGCATTGGCGAAGAGGCCGTGGCGCTGCACAAGGCTGAGCGCTGTCCGGAAGGGAAGATGAATCTGGTTCTGGATTCTTCACAGCTTGGTTTGCAGATACATGAGTCTGTCGGCCATCCCATTGAACTGGACCGCGTGCTGGGCATGGAAGCAAATTTTGCCGGGACATCATTTCTAACGCTTGAGAAACTGCGCAAGCTGCGTTACGGCAGTGACCTGGTCAACGTAGTGGCAGACGCCACCGAGCAGCACGGCCCTGGTCTGGGCACATTTGCCTACGATGACGAAGGTGTTCTGGCGCAATGCACGCCCATCATCACCAACGGACTTTTTACCGGCTACATTTCCTCCCGCGAGACAGCGCACACCATCGGCGAGAACCGGTCGAACGGCACCATGCGCGCGGAAGGCTGGAACCGCATTCCGCTGGTACGCATGACCAACATCAGCATTCTTCCCGGAGAAAACCCGCTCACCTTTGACCAGCTAATTGCCGGCACTGACGACGGCATTTTCATGCAGACCAATCGTTCGTGGTCCATTGACGACAAGCGCTACAACTTCCAGTTTGGCTGCGAAATTGGCTGGGAGATCAAAGGCGGCAAGCTGGGACGCATGTTCAAGAATCCGTCTTATTCAGGAATCACCACAGAGTTCTGGAACTCCATGGACGCCATCTGCTCCCGCGATCAGTGGACACTCTGGGGCACACCCAACTGCGGCAAAGGCCAGCCCATGCAGACCATGGGCACAGGGCATGGTGCGTCGCCGGCACGGTTTAAAGACGTGAAGATTGGGACGGCGTATAAGGGGAATTGATTTTGTTTTTATCCCGAGCGTTAGCGAGGGAACCCTATTGTGGCGATTCAGCAAAAGGGTTGCGTGCAATGTTGAGCGGAGATTTTTGAGAAAAAATGAAAAGTGAACTTGCAAATACTCGTGGCTATAGGGATCCCTCGCTATGCTCGGGATTTCAGAAAAAGCCAATTACTAATTGCCAACTGCTGGGGTCCACATGCTAGACCAAACCAAAGCAAACGAAATCTTTGATCGCATCAAAACATACTCCACCAGCGACGAGATAGAAGTTCTTTATTCCTCCACTAATCATGCGCTCACTCGTTTTGCCAACAACACCATTCATCAAAACGTTGCGGAGCTGAATGAAGTTGCGTCCATCCGCGTGGCCTTTGATGGCAAAACGGCTCGCGCCACCACGAATCGCTTTGACGATGAAAGCCTGAAGCGCGCCGTGGAATCCGCCGAGAGCATTGCCAAAGTGCAGGAGCCTGATCCTGACCTTTTATCCATGGCCGGCGCCAGTGAAGGCAAGGGCGCAGAAACTCCGTCGCGCTGGTTTGATCAGACGGCCTCCATTACTCCCGCAGAGCGCGCTGAAGGCGTGGGCAAGATTGTTGCTGCCGCCAAAAAGAACAAGTTAGTCACCGCCGGAATTTATTCCAGCACGCAGAGTGCTGAAGGCATTGTTAATTCCAAGGGCCTGAGCGCGTTTCATCGCCAGACGTCGGCAGAGGTTTCCATCACCATGCTGGCGGACAACTCTTCCGGATGGCAAAAAGCCAACTCGCCCGACGTCAGAAATATTGATCCCGTGCGGCTGGGTGAAATCGCGGCGCAAAAGGCGCGTGATTCACAAAGTCCGCAAGAGCTTCCTCCGGGAAAATACACGGTCATTCTTGAACCGGCTGCCGTGCTGGATTTAGTTGGCTTCATGTTCTGGGACTTCGGCGGCCTGGCCATCATGGACCAGCGATCGTTCCTCAACAATCGTATTGGCACAAAACTCTTTGGCGAAAATATTTCCATCGTCGATGACGTTAGCCATCCGCTGCAATCGAACGCCGCGTTTGATGGTGAAGGCGTGGCACGCCGCCGCGTCAATCTTGTGGACAAAGGCGTGATCCGCAGTCTGGTTTATGCGCGCGGCACCGCCGAGAAGATGCGCAAGTCTGAGTACAAAAATAAGGTCGGAGAAATTCAGTCCACCGGCCACGGCTTTCCGCTGCCCAATGAAATGGGTGAAGGGCCAACCAATATTGTTTTTATTACGCCCGGCGGCGAGCAGACCGTTGACCAGATGGTCGCCGGCACGGAGCGCGGGATTTTGATCACGCGGCTCTGGTATATCCGCGAAGTGGACCCATATGAAAAGATCCTCACCGGCATGACGCGTGACGGTACATTTCTTGTGGAAGGCGGCAAGGTGAAACATGGCCTGCTGAATTTCCGCTTCAACCAGAGCCTGATTGAACTGCTCAATAATGTTGAAGCCATGGGTAAGGCCGTGCGTGCCAGCGGTGAAGAGGCGTTTGACATGGTCGTGCCGGCCATGAAAATTCGCGGCTTCAACTTCACTGAAGTAACCAAGTTCTGAGCTGGTTTTCGGACATTTACTCCGGCGCATGTCCTTTTGGTGTGCTGCGAATACCAAAGTAATCTTGGGACGCTGATGCAGCGGGTGTACTCTCGCAGTTAGAGGTGCAGGGGTGAACGAAGCCAAAATACTTATCGCAGGCTCAGGTCCGGCGGACACCAGAAGTTCAGTACGTTTTCCGCTCAGACTGCCCATTACCGTACGCACGGCAGACGCGCATGAATACTTTGCGGAGACTGAAGATATCTCCGCGGGCGGCGTCCTGTTCCACACCAAAAGCGTGCTCGACGTGGGCACCGTGATCCGCTTCCGCATTGTGCTTCCCGCTTCCGTGCTGGGGACAGATACTGATGTCCAGGTAAATTGCACCGGCCGCGTGGTGCGCTCACTGGACGAGAACAACCTGAAAGACGAAAACGGCCACAAGACCGTGGCCGCAGTAATTGATGAATACTTCTTTGAGCGTATTCTCACCAACAGCATGGCAACCAGCTGCTAGCCCTGAATTCTGCCGGGCTTTAACGCTCAGTTGAGATTGAGCGCTCATGCCTGGAAGGGTCGAATGCAAAGGGCAACCAGCGTTGCCGCGACTTTTATATTCCGCGATTTTTATTTCAAGATTGAGTACGATGAAGGCGGCCATGAGGCCGCTTTCGTTGTTTTGCACTGACCGTTGCGGCGAAGAAACCGCCGGTTTTTCCGGCGATCAGTGGTCCGCCGGTTTTCGCTCCGTACCAGCGTTCTCTGCCGCTGTTGCGCTTTTGCAACGTGGTTGGCCGTCATCCGAACGAGTTCGTCATCTATCTGTATAATGTCTTTGTCCCGACCTGCGCCGGAGAGATGGCCGAGTGGCTGAAGGCGCACGCTTGGAAAGCGTGTTTAGGGGAAACTCTAACGTGGGTTCGAATCCCACTCTCTCCGCCATTCCACTTTTTCTGCCAATTTTGTTCAAAAATTCTTGCATGTTACTACATTGTGTTACTACAATCCCTCCTGTTAGCCCACAAATGGCAGAGAAACAGGTAAAACATGATCTCAGAGATTCAGACTGGGAAAGTCACACTTTACGTAAGGCGGCCTGAGCCAGGCGGCAAGTGGAAGTTCGTGCGTGTGCCGGAGAAGCAGCTTGCCCGTCTGAAAGCCTTGGAAGAACGGGAAGGTTTGTATTACCTCTGCTGGTATGAAGGCCGCAAGAAAAAGTTTATGAGCGTGGGCCGCTCTCCTGATGAAGCCCGCACTGCATATGTCAACAAGCTGAACGGCGAAACGATCACCCGCAAAGATGCCATGGCTGGTGACAGCCGGTCCACCGTGGAAGACGGCATCAAGAAATACTTCCGTGAACTTAAGAACGAAGCTGGCCGGGATGGCATGGGGAAGAGCGAGAAAACGCTGGAAGCGTACGAACAGCGCCTTGGGCTATTCCATGAGTTCTGTGATGACAGGAACATGGTGTTCTTAGACAGAATCACCCGTGATGATCTGGTGGCTTTTGTCGAATGGCTGCGTACTGATAAACGTAAGCTGTCTGACCGCACGGTCCACAACATCTTTTCCTGTGCCCGCAGTTTCCTGATTGCCAACGGTATTTGGAAGGACGCACTGAAGAAAGGCCATGGGGCGAATCTGGGCAAGCCACTCAAGCTGGGCTTCACTGAAAAGCCGGTCGAGGCATACAGCAAGGAACAACTGAAAGTGATTTTTGCTCTTTGCGATTCGGATGAGAAGCTGGTGTATTCATTCTTCCTGAACTCAGGCTGCCGTGAAGCCGAAGTCGCCCATACCGAAGTTGCTGATCTGGACTTCAAACGCAATCTGCTTCACGTCCAAGGAAAGCCGCATCGCAGATTCCGTACCAAGGGGAAAGAAGACCGCTTCGTTCCCATACCGGCAACGCTGATGAAGAAACTGAAGGCACATTGCTCCGGTAAGCAGCCGAACGACTTGGTGTTTCCAAACAGCTTGACCGGTGGAGTTGAAGGACATTTCCTGCGGCATCTTCAACAAATCGCCAGACG
>DASZMF010000214.1:0-3893 GCA_035552035.1 Candidatus Angelobacter sp. | reverse complement strand
ACAATGTAAGGATCGACTAATCCAACCAACGCTGGTGCTTGAAACGAGAAGGAGTAGGCAATGAATGCAGAAAAACAGATCGTGGCTTCGCTTGCCGGCGTCACCAAAAAGTTTGGTGAGATTACCGCGCTCAATAATGTGAATATGGGTGTCCGTGCCGGAGAACTGCTGGCAGTTCTGGGCCCCAACGGCGCAGGGAAAACGACAGCCATCCGGCTCATGCTGGGTTTGTCCGCGCCGCTTTCCGGCAAGGTTGCTGTCTTCGGGCGCGATCCGCGCATCGCTTCAGCCCGGGGACGCATTGGGGCAATGCTTCAGGTCGCCAAAGTTCCAGAGACGCTGAAAGTGAAAGAGCACATCAATCTGTTCCGCAGCTATTACGCCAACCCGCTCTCCTTGCAGACTACGCTGGAAGCCGCTGGCCTGGAAGGAATGGAAGAGCGGCTGTTTGGCGGCCTCTCCGGCGGACAGAAACAGCGTGTGCTGTTTGCCCTGGCCATCTGCGGGAATCCTGATCTCTTGTTTCTCGATGAGCCAACCGTGGGCCTGGACATCACCACGCGCCACCTCATCTGGCAGCAGATCCGGAGGCTGGTGCAGCAGGGCAAGACCGTGGTGCTGACCACGCATTATCTTGAAGAAGTGGACGCACTGGCAGACCGCGTGATCGTCCTGAATCATGGCGTGATTGTGGCCGAAGGAACGTCGGCGGAGATCAAGTCACGCACCGCACAGAGAAAAATCCGCTGTGCCACACGGCTGCGCCGCGCTGAGATAGAAAATATTCCTGAAGTGGCCGCAGTCTCTGAGCAGGAAAGCCGCGTGGAAATTCTTACAGCGCAGGTGGAGCCAGTACTGCGGGAGCTTTTCATCCTCGATCCCAACCTCACCGGGCTGGAAGTTACCAACAGCACTCTGGAAGATGCCTTCCTCAAAATTGTTGAAACCAAGCCGGCAGCACAGGAGATGACAGCATGAGCAGCGCAACCGTTACAGTACAGAATCCCACGGGCAGCATGTTTCACGTCTGTGGCGCGGAAGCGAAATATGAATTTCTCAAAACCATGCGCCAGCCGGCTTATGTAATTCCCACGCTTACCTTTCCGTTGATTTTTTACGTGATGTTCGGAATAGTTTTTGGCGGCAAGCAATCTGTGGGAGCGGTGAGCCTGTCCACCTATCTTCTCGCGACCTACTGTGCATTCGGCGTGATTGGCGCCTCACTGTTTGGGTTTGCCGTGGGCGTGGCCATGGAGCGCGGTTACGGATGGCTGCAGGTGAAGCGCGCCAGCCCCATGCCTCCGCTGGCTTATCTTACAGCGAAGATGGCGATGGCGATGATCTTCAGCGCAATTCTGGTAGCCGCATTGTTTGCGGTGGGCACCATGTTTGGCGGCGTGCATCTTTCCGCCGGCAGGCTCCTGGGGCTGGCCGGAACCATGATTGCTGGCACTATTCCTTTTTGCGCTCTTGGGCTGCTGATTGGCTGTTATTCGGCGCCCAACTCTGCGCCGGCAGTGGTGAACATTTTGTTTCTGCCATTAGCGTTTTGCTCTGGGCTATGGCTTCCCATCCAGATTCTGCCAAAGTTTCTGCAGCACGTTGCGCCATTCCTGCCGCCATATCATCTAGGTCAGCTCGCGCTGCAGCAGGTGGGATTTGCCGGCGCTGGGCATCCGCTGCAGCACGTGGCGGCTCTCGCTGGGTTTACCGTGACTTTTCTTTTGCTTGCACAGCGCGGTTTCAAGCGCGATGATGTCAGCATCAACGCCTAGAGGATTAGAGATTCATGCGCCTGCTGCCTGACAATAAAGACCTTGGCTGGATACCCTACGCCTGGCTCATCTACCTGACGAGCGTGCCGTTCTACGGGTATGCGGGCGGCCAGAGATCACCTGTATTCTGGGTGCTCACCAGCCTGGGCATGCTGGCTTTTCTGCCTCTATATTTCCGCGGCTACTGGGTCAAAGATAAAAGACTGCTCTGGATCATCGCTGCCATTGCTCTGTTTGGCGTGGTTTATTCCCCCACCAACTCGGGTTCTTCGGTTTACTTTATCTATGCAGCATCTTTTGCCGCGTACACCGGTAACACAAAGCTCGCCATACGCATTGTGGGGCTCGTGCTTCTGCTCGTCGGGCTGGAAGCCTGGGTCTTTCATCTCCCGCCGTATTTCTGGGTTCCGGGCGCGGTGTTTACTGTTCTTATAGGCTCTATCAATATTCACTACATGCAGCGCCGGCAGGACACCAAGGCACTCCTGATGGCGCAGGAAGAAGTTGAGCAGTTGGCTAAGATCGCAGAACGTGAACGCATTGCCCGCGACCTGCATGACGTTCTGGGCCACACGCTCTCAGTGATTGTGCTGAAATCTGAACTGGCGGCGAAGCTGGCGGAGAAAGATCCTGCGCGCGCAGCCCAGGAAATCCGTGATGTAGAGCGTATCTCACGCGATGCGTTGAGCCAGGTACGCAGTACGGTGCGTGGATATCAATCGCGCGGACTGCTGGCTGAAGTTGAGCAGGCGAAGACTGCCTTGAGCGCCGCCGGAGTACAAACGCAATGTGACTTTGGCGCGCCCAAGCTGCCCGCCGCCCAGGAAGGTGTTTTGGCGCTGGCGTTGCGTGAGGCTGTAACCAATGTGATCCGCCATGCCAAAGCCACGTCGTGCTATCTGACGTTGCGCCAGGAAAATGGCAATTGTCGTTTGCAAATCAAAGACGATGGTTGCGGTAGTCTGTCTGCGGAAGGCGTGGGCTTGAGTGGCATGCGCCAGCGCGTGGAATCTCTCGGGGGGCAGCTCCAGCGCGAAATTTCTTCTGGTACGTGCCTTACGATCACTCTGCCAATGGTGGTGCAATGAAAATCAGCGTGGTCATTGCAGAAGATCAAAGCATGGTGTTGGGCGCACTGGCTGCGTTGCTGGAAATTGAAAACGACATTCGCGTTGTGGGGCAGGCAGTAAACGGTAAAGAGGCTCTGCAACTCACGCTGCAGCACAAACCAGACTTGCTGCTAACTGATATTGAAATGCCAGAGATGAGCGGCCTTGAAGTGGCTGCTGAACTCAAGCGGCAAGGTGCATCATCGCGCGTGATTATTCTTACAACATTTGCACGCGCCGGCTATCTGCGGCGCGCCCTGGATGCTGGTGCTTCCGGCTATCTCCTAAAAGACTCTCCCGCCGCCGCCCTGGCTGATGCCATTCGTCGCGTGCACTCCGGCCGGCGCGTGATTGACCCTGAACTGGCTACCGAGGCATGGACGGAAGCCGATCCGCTGAGCGATCGCGAACGCCAGGTTCTTCGGCAGGCAGCCGAAGGCGCGACCAGCGCGGACATCGCGACAACGCTGCATCTCTCTGAGGGGACTGTCCGCAATTATCTTTCTGAAGCCATGAGCAAACTTGGCGCGAGTAATCGAGTGGAAGCTGCCAGAATCGCCCGCATGAAGGGCTGGCTTTAAAGGGTTGGTTTTTAAAAGGCTGGTTTTAAAAGTCCTTTGCGCCCTTCGCGCCCTTTGCGGTGAATCTCTAACTAAGCCGCTTCATTTACCTTGAGCACCACCATGGTGATGTCGTCAGGCTGTGCCGCATCGCCGCACCATTCTTCAATGCCGCGGAAGATTTCATCGCGCGCTTTAAGCGCCGGCAGATGCGATTTTGATTTTACCAGCGTAAGCAGGCGGTCTTCGCCGAACTCCTCTCCTGCTGGATTCACGGCGTCAATCGCGCCATCGGTGTACGCGAACAAGAAATCCCCCGACCTAAGCAGGAACGAGCTTTCCTGAATAGGACAATCCTGGAACAGCCCAAGCATCGGCCCGCCGGACTCCAGTTTCATCACGCCGTTGGTGTGTGCCTGCGCAGATATTTCTCCGGTTGTGGGGTGCGC
>DASZMF010000213.1:0-10734 GCA_035552035.1 Candidatus Angelobacter sp. | reverse complement strand
TTCGTGCAGAGAGAATTATGCGCGGCAACGATGATGCCCACGGAACCGTCGACGGAGGAGAGCTCTTCGATAGCGAGGACGTAGTCAACATAGCCGAGACCGGAGCCGCCATATTCCGGCGGAAAGATCACGCCAAGCAGGCCCATCTGGCCAAGCTTTTTCACCACGTCCATGGGGAACTCACTGGCCTCGTCCCACTTCATTACGTTGGGCGCGATCTCCCGAGCGGCAAATTCGCGAATCTCGCGGCGCAGTTGCTCCTGGTCTTCGTTCAATACGAAGGGATAGAGACTTTCTGTGTTTTCGAGGGCGACGCCCATACGGTTTAGCTCCTCTTCATCCGGATTCCGCCGGGATTTCGTCCGGGGGAAACTGACGCCAGCCATTGCTGCTGACTGGGTAAGATGCCGGTTTATGAATGACAGAATATAGGCCCGATTATGTCTGGAGCACCCCTGGGTTGAACTTCGGGACATCAGGATTCATGGAGCAGGCTTCGAGGGCGGTGATGAGGATTTGTCGAGTATTCGCCGGATCGATGATGGCATCGATCCACAGACGCGCCGCACCATAGCGAGGATCAGCCTGCGCATCGTAAGTGGATTTGATTTCGTCGTAGATGGCGGTACGCTCTTCGTCGGAGAGGACTTTGCCTCCGCGTTCGACTTGTTTGGCGCGAACCTCCGCGAGGGTGCCGGCTGCGGATGCGCCACTCATGACGGCATATCGCGCTGTGGGCCAGGCGAACAGGAAGCGCGGATCATAGGCCTTGCCGCACATGGCGTAGTGTCCTGCGCCAAAAGATCCGCCAATGATTACCGTAATTTTGGGCACTACGGAGTTCGCCACGGCATTCACCATTTTTGCGCCGGCTTTGATAATGCCGCTCCATTCGGCGTCACGCCCGACCATAAAGCCATTCACGTCATGCAAGAAAACCAGCGGGATCAGGTTCTGGTTGCAGTCCATAATGAAGCGCGCGGCCTTCTCGGCACTTTCGGTATAGATCACGCGGCCAAATTCTGTGCGTTTTGCGCCGGAGGTGGGATCAGTCTGCTGCGCGGGCGAAGCCTGATTGGCCACAATGCCAACGGCAAATCCGCCAATGCGCGCCAGTCCGCAGACTATTGTCTTGCCATACTCGGCTTTGTATTCGTCAAACTTCCCGGCATCCACCACGCGGGCAATAATTTCTTTCACGTCATACGGCTTCATGCCGTCAGCTTCAAAGATTCCGTAAATCTCTTCCGCTGAATACGCAGGCGGCTCCGCTTTGATCCGGCTGAATGGCGCTATCGGCTTGTGGCCCAGCTTGCTCACCACGGAGCGCAGCCGCTCCAGGCAAATCTGGTCATTGGCTTCGCGATAGTCAATGGTCCCGGCAATCTCCGCATGCATCTGCGCGCCGCCCAGCTCTTCGGCTGAGTATTTGGCTCCAATGGCGGCCTGTACCAGCGCCGGACCGGCCAGAAAGAGTCCGCTGCCTTCGGTCATTAATATGGTGTCGCACATTACCGGCAGGTAAGCGCCACCGGCCACGCACATGCCCATGATCGCCGTAATCTGCGGAATGCCCATGGCGGACATAACCGCATTATTGCGGAAGACCCGGCCAAAATCGTCAGTGTCAGGAAACACATCTTCCTGCAGCGGCAAAAACACGCCCGCAGAATCGACGAGATAAACCGTGGGAATATGGTTCTCAATCGCGATATTCTGCGCCCGGATCACTTTCTTGGCCGTCATGGGAAAGAACGCACCGGCTTTCACCGTGGCGTCATTCACAATCAGCATGTAAAGCCGACCGTGTATGCGTCCCAAACCGGTAACCACGCCCGCTGACGGCGCACCGCCCCACTCTTCATACATCTCATAAGCGGCGTAAAGCCCAAGCTCAAAGAATTCCGTATCGCGGTCGATCAGCAGATTGATCCGCTCGCGCGCGGTCAGGCGCTTTTTGTTGTGCTGCGATTCAATCGCCTTCGCGCCGCCGCCCAGGCGTATCTGCGTTTCTTCATTGCGGACAGCAGCCACCAGCTCCGCCATGGCGCGCATGTTCTTTTCAAAGCGGATGGAGGTTGCATCGATTTTGCTGGGAAGCTTGGAGATTAGATCAGACATAAGAGTTGGGCAAACTCTTTAGGGTAAATGAGGGGAAGAATGGGGTGCAAACCGCACTCACGATTGGCAACGACACACGCGGCATAATTGAAGCTTTTAACGTAGAGACGTAGCAATGCTACGTCTCTACCGCATACGTTGCGATGCAGCCGCGAAAGCCAACGCTGTACTAATCGGATCCTCCGCAATCTTATCCACCAGCTGAATCCTCAACGCCTCTTCCGCTGTCACCATCTCGGCCAGTAAAAACATCTGCAGCGCCCGCGATTTGCCAATCAGACGCGGCAAGCGCTGCGTGCCACCCCAGCCAGTCATCACCCCCAGCGTCGCACCGCGATGGCCGAAGACCGCATTCGGCGCGGCAATGCGATAGTCACAAGCCAGCGCCAGATCCATGCCTCCGCCCATGCAATAGCCGCGAATCGCGGCTATCACTGGAACAGGAAATTGATCCATGGCCAGCATGAGTGCCTGACCGGCGCGAGAAAACTCAAAGGCGTCGGATCCACTGAGCCGCGAAATTTCATTCAGATCAGCGCCAGCAGAAAAGAATTTTTCATCGCCAGTGAGAATGAGAGCTTTGAGCGCACCAGCGTCTGCTTCTGCCCTCAACTGCTGCACAACTTGATGCAAAGCCGCAATACAGCCGCGAGTCAGTTTATTTGTGCCATCGGAAGAGACAAGCTGAAGAATGGCGCAATCATGCTCGCGCTTCAATTCAAAGCAGGCAACATTGAGCTGGCTGGCGATTTTCTCCGTGCCTCCGTGTCTCAGTGGTAGGTTTTGTTTAGTAGAAATCACTGCAGCTCAGAAAGAAGCCACACGTCTTGCAGACCATTTTGCAGCGTGATTCGCGCATCTGTGAGCCGCAATTGGGGCAATAGCTGGAAACGTCCACCTTCTTTTGCGCCGCTTGCGGCTGAAGGGCCGACGTTACCTGAATTTTCGCGTCCAATGGATTGTTATCTGCCATGGCTTACTCGCAGTGTAAACCATGGCTGCAATCGCGCACACGAAATTTAGTAGCAACGATTTCGCGGCAACAGCTCTGGCTTCCAGTACATCTCACCAGAGCAGGTTTTTATCGAGCGCGCTCTTGATTGAACGCGTCTTTAAATTGAAACGCGTCTTTATATTTAGCGCCTAAGGACAGACGACCCAAGTGAAAATCACCGTTTTCGGCCTGACCATCTCCTCTTCCTGGGGCAACGGACACGCCACGCCGTATCGCGCACTCATACGGGCGCTGGATCGCCTGGGGCACCAGGTCCATTTCTTTGAGAAGGACGTTCCTTATTACAGCGCGCGCCGCGACTTTGACTCCTGTGATTACTGCGAGCTCACGCTCTACACCGACTGGGACAGCATCCGCGATAAGGCGCTCTCCACCGCCGCCGACTCTGACGTGGTAATCACCGCCAGCTTTCTGCCTGACGGCCAGCGCATCAACGATGAAATCCTGGAGCTGGCCCGCCCGTTGCGCGTCTTCTATGACCTGGATACACCGGTCACGCTCAACCATTTGCGCATGGGAACAGTGGAGTATCTGGGATGGAACCAGATTTCTGCCTTCGACCTGGTTCTTTCCTTTACCGGCGGCAGCGTGCTCGCCGAGTTAGAGCATGAATATGGAGCGCGCCTGGTGCGTCCTTTATATGGCTGCGTAGATCCTGACGATTACCGGCGAACGCCATCCGTTCCAGACTTCAACTGCGACCTGAGCTACATGGGCACGTACTCCGCCGATCGCCAGACCAAGCTAGACGAATTACTGCTGGAGCCCTCGCGCCGCCAGCCTGAGAAACAGTTTCTACTGGCCGGCTCGCTTTATCCGTGGCAATGGCATTTGCCAGAAAATGTCCGCCGCGTTGAGCATATTGCTCCCGCCGATCACGCCCGCTTTTACTCTTCTTCGCGCATTACCCTCAACATCACGCGCGGTGAGATGGCAGCCAACGGCTGGTGCCCCTCCGGACGCTTCTTTGAAGCCGCCGCCTGCGGCACCCCGCTCATCACAGACGCATGGGAAGGACTGGACTCATTCTTTGATCTGAAAAATGAACTGTGCGTCGTTGCCAGCGCAGAAGACGTTCAGCAGGCGCTGCTGCTGCCAGATGCGGAACTTGAATCCATGGCGGCACAGGCCCGCCAGCGCACGCTCGATGAACACACCGGCATGGTTCGTGCCCGGCAACTGCTCAGCTATCTGGAAGAGGCGCGGACTATTACAAATCCATACGGCACAAATGCATTACTTCAGAAAGAGGCCATTCAATGATCGGAATCATACCTGCCGCCGGCGCGGGCGAGCGCATACAACCACTGGGCTGCTCCAAAGAGCTGCTGCCCGTAGGCTCACGTATGGTCAATGGCGCCGAGCGCCCTAAGGCCGTTTCTGAATATCTGGTGGAGCGCATGATCGCCGCCGGAGCCACGCAAATCTGCATGGTGATCTCAGCGGAAAAGACTGACATTGTCCGCTACTACGCAGAGCGCGATTACGCCGCCGAGATCTTTTATGTGGTCCAGCAGCAGCCTATGGGACTCTGCGACGCCCTCTTTCGCGCTGCGCCCTTTGCCCGCCAGCATGACCAGGTATTGATCGGATTGCCAGACACCATCTGGTTCCCAGAAAACGCTTACATGCCGGCGTTAGCGGCTGGCGGCGCAGAATGCAACCTGGTGCTCTTCCCGGTGGATAATCCATCGGTTTTTGACGCCGTGATCTGTGACGATCTTGGCTACGTGCAGGAAGTGCAGGTCAAGAAAGAAGATGCGGCTTCCAATTGGATCTGGGGCGCCGTCACCATACAGGGTGAAGCCTTTCACCGGCTCAAGCTGTTGTGGGAATCGCGCCATCGCACGGACAAATATCTGGGCGAACTGCTGAACGCGTCCATTGCCGCCGGAAATCCGGTCCAAGGCAAGTTTTCCGGTGAAAGTTATATTGACGTGGGGACCATGGAAGGCTATCGCACCGCCCAGGATTATCTGCGCGCCAAAGCCCGTTCGCTTAGAGTGGCTTAATCTTCAAGCCTATCCTTCAAAGAAACAAGAAAATCCAGCGCGCAAAGTGCGAGACGTGCCGACTAGGCGCTGGCTTTTAGAATGTCGCGAATATCGCGATTGATCTTCGCGCAGTCCCGGCTGGCTTTATCAATCAGGTCGGCCCACTTTTTAGAGGTCTCATCCAGGTTGGATTGGGCCAGCAGGTAAGAAGCCTGCATAATCGTTTCCACTGAATTGCTCAGATCGTGCGCCAGCGTGCGCAGCCTGGCGTTGATTTCTGCGGGAATCTTTGCCGCCGTTTCAGTCTTGGGTTGTGCGCTCATAAGCCCTCTCCCGTGGTTTTACCGTCCAGCAAGACGAACCCTATCCTATGTGTCACGTATCTTAGAAGCAAGTCTCTGCCTCCCCGTTGTCTTGCCAAACGGACATTTCCACAGGGGCCCATAGGCCGTGTCCTAGTTCCTTAACCTGCACTGCTCGGGCATTCTCCGTAGTTCTCTAGGGTAAATCATCGGGTAGAAGGTAGGGCTTCTGCTGATACGGATGAAGATTTCTTAACCATAGAATTCACTGCAACCAGCAATTACAGAAAGAGAAAAAGTTTGTCGATATAAGGCTTATATGGGTCGTCCCCCAGGCGACTTAAGCTTGGGGGTATTTGTGCGAAAACACGCGCTATTCGTCATTTTTTTCATCGGACTGTCTTCTTTAATGGCTTCCGCTGGAACCACATTCAAGGCCACCACAACGCTCGCCGCTGAGACCACAAACAACACCAGCGCAGCCAGCAGTTTTGCCACGCAGACCAATGGCAATATCAAGGCCGCGAACATAAGTAAAGTTCCCATGCGCAGCCTGTTGTACTCCGGATCAACCGCCAAAATCTACGCGCATTTCGTCCCATGGTTTGGATTTGGCGACCATATGAACGTTGGCTACGTGTCCAGTGATACAGCCCAGGTTGCGAAACAGGTCAATGACATGGTCAGCCGCGGGTTCGATGGAACCGTGATTGACTGGTACGGCCGTGGAGAATCCAGCGCACATTTTCTTTCCTATGACAAAGCTTCACAGGCCCTCATGCACCAGGCCGAGCTTCAGACCGGCTTTACCTTTGCCATCATGCATGATGCAGGCGCGCTCAAGACCTGCGCCGCCACCGCCGGTTGCGACGTGACCGGAACCCTGATCGCTGATCTTAACTATGTAAACGTGACTTATGCCGGCTCAACGGCTTATCTGCATTCCGCCGGACGCCCGGTGATCTACTTTTTTGGCCACGAAGCTTACAACATTGACTGGGCACGCGTAACCGCCGGTGTGGCCGGCAATCCAATGTTTATTTTCCGCAATGGCAGCGGCTTTACCCGGGCTGACACCAGCGGCGGCTTTTCCTGGGTGGAACCGGAACTGGCGTCAGCAACCAACCCGATGGCCATCAGCTATCTGGATGGCTATTACAAAGCAGCGCTGGGCTTTCCCACCAAATACTCCACCGGATCCGCCTACAAAGGCTTTAATGACACACTGGCAGCCTGGGGCACTGACCGTATTGTGAACCAGCAGTGCGGACAGACCTGGCTTGCCACCGTTGCCGACGCGGGCAAATACTACACCGCCGCCAAGCAGATGCTGGGCATTCAGCTGGTCACCTGGAATGATTATGAAGAAGGAACCGAGATTGAAGCTGGCATTGATAACTGCGTAACTGTATCGGCTTCTGTGACTGGCACCGTGGTTTCCTGGGGCATCACCGGACAGATGAATACCGTGGACCACTTCAGCGTTTACATTTCGCAGGACGGCGCAAACATGATGTGGCTGGCTGACGAGCCCACCACCGTAAAGTCGTTTGACGTGGGACCTCTGGGTTTTAACGCCGGCAATTACACCATGTTTGTAAAAGCTGTCGGCAAACCATCGCTGACCAATAAAATGTCAGCCGGTGTTGAACTCACCGTGGCAAACCAGCCGCCTTCAGCGGCGCTGGCCGTGAGTACTCCGCTGGGCAACGCGCCGACCACCGGACCATTGACTGCTCCGGTAACAGTTACTGCTTCAGCCGCGGCCTCGGTTGATGTTGACGGCAAGATTGTTTCTACCTCCATTAACTTTGGCGATGGCAGCGCGGCAGTGAGCGCCGTCAGCGCGCAACACACGTTCACGAAAAATGGAACTTACACGATTACGGCAACAGTCACGGATAATCTGGGCGCGGTCTCAAGCAAATCCGTGACACTTGTGATTGGCAATGGAACTGCGCCTTTGGCGGCCGCCATCACAGCAACTCCCGGAACGGCATATGCTCCTGCCACCGTCAACGTCAGCGCAGCTGGATCAACCGGCGCAATTGCCAGCTCGCTGCTCAGCTTTGGTGACGGCACTACCGCCAGCGGCTTGACTGCTTCACACCAATACGCAACTCCCGGCGTTTACACGCTGCGGGCCCAGGTAACAAATAGCGCGGGCATATCTTCTTCCGCCGCAACCACTGTCACGGTAAAAGCTCCTGAGGTGATTGTGACCAGCCCGGCCAGCGGTGCGAGCCTTTCTTCACAGGTTCACTTTGTAGCCAGCGGCTTCTCGGGCTTCCCGGTCACGGCCATGCAGATTTATGTGGACTCCGCCCTGGCTTACACGGCGACTGCATCCACGCTGGATACCACGCTCACGCTCGGCAACGGAACACATACGCTGATTGTGAAGGAATGGGACACAGCCGGACAAAACTCTTTCAAGACCTTAACTGTCAGCACGGCGAACCAGCTGCCAGTGGCGAAGCTTAGCGTTACTTCCGGGTCGATTCTGGTTGGCGGATCGGTAGCGGCGTCCGCCACAGGATCGAGTGACCCAGATGGCTCCATCAGCAGCTCGGTCATCACCTTTGGCGACGGCGCTTCGGCAACGGCCATTAGCGCCTCGCACCAGTACACAACGCCTGGAACCTACACGGTAAAAGCTGTCGTCACGGATAATATGGGAGCTTCTTCCACCGCGACAGCCACTGTGGTGGTGAACCCGCAATCAGTAAGCATTACGAGTGCAAAGCCAGCCACGACCACAGCGGCTTCCATCGTGGTGACGGGAACTGGCTCCTCTGGATACCCAGTCACGGCCATGCAGGTTTATCTGGATAGCGTGTTGAAGTACCAGACAGCGAACGCAACGGAAAGCACAACCTTGGCTCTTGCGGCCGGAACGCACAACATTACGGTACAAGGCTGGGACGCTTCAGGCGCGACGTTTAAATCGTCCTTTACGGTAAAGAAATAATAAGCAAGAAACGGGAGTTAGCTCTCCCAGACGAAGGCATCAAAGCGCCGCCGGGTTTCAAATCCTAACCGGCGGTAGAGCTCAACCGCTTTGGTATTGGCTTCCGTCACGGTCAGGCTCAGCCCAACGAAGTTGCGGGTGCGCAGCTCCTGCGTGCAGAGGCCCATCAACGACTCGCCAATGCGGCGTCCGCGATATTCCGGCAGTATGCAGACCTGGGTCACGTGGCCCACGTCTTCCCGGACGCGCGAACAGAGCAACAGCCCCACAATGGAACGCGTGGGCTTGTGCAGCGCAACAAAAGACGCATGGCCATCAAACACGCCGCAGCCGGGAAACCGAACAATATTGTTGAGGAAGCGCAGCGATCCATTCAGGCTGCGGTATTGATCGTTAATATCGGAATCAATGTGGCCGCGATACGCCGTGGTAATCACGGAGGCGCCGGGCTGGAAATCCTGCTCCACCCAGCGGCGAAATTCAATGTCCGGCAAAGCGGAGATGTCTGGCCGCACGCCGTTCCTGAGCGGCAGCGTCATAAACAATCTTGGATATTGCTTGAAGCCTTCCGCTAAAAATGGCTCGCTCAGCACGCCCGATTCATGCGGCAGAAGCTGCGCCTCAATGCGCTGTATCCCCGGTGACTGTTGCAGCGTGCCGATCACATGCACGGCCAGCCGCTTTTCTACCGTGTCGCCTTCAATGCGGAGTGAATCGTCGGCAAAGAGATCGCCAATGACGCCCTTGCTGCCTTCATAGACAAAAAACGCATAGCCGCCAATGCGGCCGTCTTCCACCGCGGCATAGCCGGGAAGAATCTTGGAGTCGATATAGCGGAGAATCATTTCGGCGGAGGGCCGATAGTCCCAGGACATCATCTGCGCCCACAAGAGTGTTTCCTGCTCCAGCAAAGGCCGCAGGTTGTGGGAGCTGAAGTGTCTTAGGTCAAGAATCTCCACGCCAAAAGGATGTGCCCGGTGTGTCTCGATCGGGGTATGAAGGCCCATGAAACTTCTCGCTGCCGTCCTCAAATGTTCCGGAAAATGACGGCAAAATAAAGTCTAGACCTGAGTTATCAATTAATCAAAGCCTCAATGGTTCATGGAACCAAAACAGTAGGAACCCGCAGCGTCAACTACCTTTATTTCGTAGCACTCACCCGGAAAAATTCCAGGTGCTGAAGTGGGAATGTTCCCATAGACGTAACCTGCCTGTTTCCCACGGCGGCTTGCACCGCGCCCAGACTTCCCTCTTTGGCCACAACAATATGCTGCGCCGCCGGAATGCCCGTAGGCTGGTCCACTGGCCCTTCATGCTCATAATGGCTGACCGGCTGGTTGCGATAAAAATTCAGCCCATAGGTAATCTGGCGTTTCACATTAAAGACCGCAACCGGATCATTGCCGGCGCCCAGCTCCGTCAGGCGTTGGCTAATGGGCCTTGCCGACTGTGTCCCATCAATCGTCGGCGCCGCCGGACGCAGCAGAAATGCCACGGCCAGAATTGTGGGAACCAGCGTGACAAAGTGCAGCACCCGCACGCCTTCACGGCGGACCATGAGCAGTACCATATAAGCAATCACACCCCCGGTCACCATCATGCCGATCTGCAATGCCATGGGCGGTATCTGCTTCACCACGGCAAAAGGCGCTACCAATGCGCCGACCAGCAAAAAAGCGCAGACCAGCGCATGCAGCGCAATCTTAATTCGGGAGACTGCTTTGGCGCGATGGAGATAATCTGCCGTAAGCAGCGCGGCGGCGGGGATCGCCGGCAAAATATAGCCCGGCAGCTTGGCCCGCGAGATGCTGAAGAAAACGATGGGCACGATGATCCAGAGAAACAAAAAACTGGAGAGGCCGTCGTCAATGGCTGGGGTCGCTGTGACTTGGTTCGCTGTGACTTGGTTCGCTGTGATTTGGGTCGCTGTGACTGCATCAGTTGCAGCGGAAGATGGCGCAGCGCTTTTGTTCCGCCAGTGCTCTACTGCATCGCGTGCTGCCTGCACCAATGCAGGCAGCGTAAAGATTGTCCACGGCAGAGTTGCCAATACAAAGACCGGAATGTAATACCAGAAAGGCTGCGCGTGCTGATAAAGATTGGTGCCAAAACGCTCAAGATTGTGCTCAATAAAAAAGACGCGGAAAAATTGCGGCACCTTGTGCTGCACGGCCAGATACCACGGCAGCACGATGACAAAGAATAAAACAAAGCCCGGCGCGGAGAGACTGCTGACAAAAATCTTGCCATCGCGGCGCAAAGCCGCATACGCGCCCACAATCAGCACAGCCAGCGCCGGAGCCACCGGGCCTTTCGCCAGCGCGCCACAGG
>DASZMF010000212.1:0-6156 GCA_035552035.1 Candidatus Angelobacter sp. | reverse complement strand
GGCTGGACATGACGCGACCACCAAAGATCGTGACTGGAATACCGATGGCAAGCCCAATTCCAACCTGTATGAATGCGCCGCGCAAAACCATTCCCAGCATATCAACACGGTCTGCGCCCAGGGCCATGCGAATACCTATTTCGCTCGTGCGTCGCTCTACGGTGTAGGAAGTGACTCCATAAAGACCAATGGACGCCAGGATCAACGCAAGAAATCCGAAGAACGAAGTCAGCTTTGCGATCATCTCCTGTTGGGTGAATGCCGCTTTTACCTGGCTGGAGAAACTTTGAAGCTCAACCACCGCGAGATCAGGATTAATCTGTGACAGCACCCGGCGAAGCTGTACATCAAGCCCTGAAACTTCACCACGCGTCTGTATTTCAATGGCATTCAGGTATTTTGACCTGTCCTCAAACTGCAAGTAACGCGGATCATCCGTTATATGCGCGGTCTGGCCTTTAGCTAGAAAATACATGGCGCGCATTTTACTTGTTGCACCCCAATAATTTGTATCTTCGGTTACGCCAACAATTTCAAATGCACCAGAGTGCTTCAGGTCATTGCTGAAATGTTTTCCAATGGCGTGACCGTCTTTGAAATACTTTTTTTCGAAGAAGCGATTCACCAGGGCAACGGTAACTGTGCCCAGCGTATCCTGTTCATTGATCGCGCGGCCTTCAACAACCTTTGTGCCGATGGTATCGAAATAACCAGGGCTAACGCGCACCCATGAAGCCCCATGGTCGGGTGTGCCGGGTGGTGGTGGCGGCTCGCCATCAAGAAAAACGCCTTCGCCCCAATTGTCGCCTTCCATGGGACTGTAGAGCGAAAAACTTACCTGCTGAATTCCGGGGATGGCGCTCAAGCTGTCATGCAGTTGGCGGTAGAGCGGTTCGAGCGCGTCCGGCTTGTATCCGGCCATTTGTGGATCGATATGGAGAATGTATCGATTGGTCGTATCAAAGCCAAAATTTCTGTGCTGCATGTTGTTCAGGCTGCGCGTGAGCAGACCTGCTGCGCATAAGAGCACGAGTGACAATGCTGCCTGAACCACTACCAGCGCTTTTTGTCCGGTGGTGCCTTTGCGTCCGGTGGAGCGCCCGGCGCCGCGCAAAGCTTCTGCGGGATTTGCCTTGGCAGTCATCCAGGCAGGAGCCAAACCAAAGAGGATGCCAGTGAGTAACGAAACTGCGAATGCAAAAGTCAACACCGGCAGGGATGGCGTCGCGTTAATTGGCACGTAATCATGCCCAAAAGCCAGATGCAAAATCATGCGAGTGCCGGCAAAGGCGATGGCAATCCCAGCTACGCCACCCATCATTGCCAGCACAACGCTTTCGGTGAGAGCCTGGCGTATGAGTGTAGTGCGGGAAGCGCCAAGCGCGGAGCGTATAGATATTTGCTGCTTGCGCGTGGTGGCCCGTACCAACATCAGATTTGCCAGGTTGGCGCAGGCAATGAGTAGAACAAAAGCGGAAATCCACATCAGCAAGTGCAAGCCATCTTGATATTCATCGCGCAACATCTGCACGCCGCCACCGCCGGGGGAGAAATGCAAGGTCTGCTTGGCGACCAGCGGCTTAGAGCGGTCTTCCACTTTACTTTCTGGGCTCAGCAGAAATTGCCGCAGCTCTACTTGCATCTGCGCTTCCATGGATTTCTTGTCGGCACCGGGCTTGGTGCGGCCGATGAGATCGAGCCAATCCAATGCGGCGTCATTCAGGAGCGAGTTGGCTGGTTCAATTACCGGTTCAATAGACAGCGGAAGCCAGAGTGCATTTGGATTGCTTTGTACACGGTCGCCAAAAAAACCGGGTGGAGCAATGCCCACAATTGTGACCGGCTGCGCGTTCATGACGAATCCCGATCCTACAACAGAAGGGTCACCGCCAAATTTTTCCTGCCAGGTACGGAAGCTCATTACTGCTACAGGAGATGCTCCCTTGATATCGTCTTGTGGAGAAAGCATGCGGCCGGCGTAAGTGGGGATTTCAAAGGTAGAAAAATAATTGCCCGAAACAAATTCACCGCGAAATGATTCAGACGACTTATTGCTTCCACTGCGGCGCACTCCTATTAGACTGCCGCCGGATTGAAATGCAGCTAACTCCGCAAAGCCCGGCGTTTGCTCTTTAAATTGCCTGTATTGTTCATAAGAGAAGAGCGTCCAGTTGTCCTGCAAGCCGCCGTTGACACAGCAATTTTCCTCATTGCCAATACGCACAAGCTCTTCTGGCTTGGCCACAGGGAGGGACTTCAGCAACACGGCGTGCACCAGCGTAAAGATGGCAGTTGTCGCGCCAATGCCTAATGCCAGGGTCAAAATGGCTGTGGTTGTAAATCCAGGAGCTTTCCTGAACTGCCGCAGTGCGTAACGAATATGCTCCAGAACCTGCATTGTTTTCCCTTTAAGCCTTCCAGTTAGAAATTAGGAGGCCGAAATTAGCGAACCGTCGGGCTATTTAAAGTTTCACTTATCTGCCTGGAAGGTATATACGGTTACCGGAGAAAAAGGTTTCTAAAATTTGAGACATTTTTGAAATTTTTCGCATAAAAAAAATAGCCCCACTGAGGGGCCATGATCAAATTTTGATAAGTTTGGTGGCTATCCTTTGCCCTCATCGGCTGAGGGGCCGTAGAGTGCAGGGACTTTCTCTTCATTGAGCCGCAGATAGACCGTGAGTTGTCCGCGATGGTGCGCCATATGATTTAGCACGCCGTCGCGTATGGCGACGTAACGTGATTGTTCACTTATCAGTTTGCCGGCGGAGAGCATTTGCCACTTGGTATTTAGCAGGCGATCGTCTGTGGTCTTCTGCAAAACGTCTCGTCCCTTTTTCAAGCTGACTTCAAACTGCTCCAACAGATCACGCCGCGTCTTCCATTCGGGAGGCATAAATTTTGGACCGCCTGGCGGATTAACGTCCAGTTCATCCATGTTCACCACCATATCGAGCCACGCTGGAATGGTGGCAACAATCGTGGCCAGATAGCCGAGCGGCATTGATTTTTCATGTGGCTTCCAATTGTTTTTTCCTTCCGGCACCCGCTCCAGGGTCTTACGTATTCCAATAGCTTCGCGGTCGAGTTCAGCCAGCAGCAATTCTGTGATCTTCATTGCGTGGTCTCCTCCATATAAGTTCTTGGATGCACTGCGCTCGGAGGTGGATTGACGGCGGGGACAGATGGAATCAGCGCTGCGTTTCTGCTGTCGGTTGGCTTCCATGATTGCCAACCGCGTGTAGCCAAAGGAGAATCACGGTTCCGACCAGGGGCACCATGAGACCAACCTGCAAAGATCCTGATTTGGTTGAGACTGCGCCGACGAGCCATGGCATGACTGCTCCGCCTAGACCTGATAGTGCAAACATAAGGCCGGCATTTCTTGTTTCAGCCGCCTGAAAGCGAGAGAGCAAAGCCACGGTAATGGGAAAAATTGCTGCGAGCCCGAGTCCAACAAAAAAGCCAGCGGCGGTAATCCACTGCCAGTGTGATGAAAATACCAGCACACACATACACGAACCAGCAAGCGCAAGTCCTGCGATTGCAAGTTGCCTCTCACGTACGCGATTCAGTACCAGGGGAGCAAGTCCGCGACCGGCAAGCAATCCTGCCCAGAATAGAGAAGGAGCTAAAAACCACCTGCCAGTCCCAACGGAAGAAACTCGCTCCGCCAACGTTGCAATCCATCCGCCTACGGAAGATTCGATGGCAACATACAGAAAGAACATTCCGCCAACCATCGCCACAAAGTGCCATGCTGGTTTTTTTTGCGCGAGATCTGCTAATGGATTGCCATGAGATGGATGCTCTGGAGAGTGATGATCGTTAAAGTTCTGTTCCTTTAACGGCGGCTCTCCACCTGAAGTAAAGGCCACACTAATGGCCGTAAGAGAAAGAAGTCCACTCAATATGATCAGAAATGCAAGAACTTGACCTTTACTTGCGGAGAAATATATCGCAACCGGGGTAAGAACAGCACCTATACCCCAGCAGAAATTCAAGATGCTTAAGGCAGAAGCTCTGCGGTTCTGATTTACGCGGGAAACAAAAAGATTGGTTGCAGGGATAACCAGGCCAAACCCAAATCCAAAGATGAGCGTGCTCATCAAGGCGTATTTCCATTGCGATAGCGCCAGTCCTCTCACGCCTACGGCCATGAGCAGGTACGACAATCCAATGGTGAAACGAAATCCACGCCGCGGCAGAAGAAAACTGCTGGCTGTAACGCCCGCGATGGAACCAAGAAATTGTGTCGCAAAGAAATACCCGGCGCGGGAATCTGTGAGCGCCCAGCGCGCGGCGAGAATCGGCAGTAACGGCCCGAGAAACGTGTTGACGATTCCCGTCAACACAAAGCCGGCGGACGCAAGGCCTGCAAACAGCCGCAAATTCTGTGTTGGCTTCAAGATAAGCTGAGTGGAAGTCACTGGATACATTTTCGCTTAATTGAGCCTGCATTAGCCATAGAAAGGTGCTCAGGCAGCAATAGCAAGAGCTCGTTCTCTAAAACTATGCAATCAATTGCTCAAAAGAGCCATCTCTGCCGTTTAATTAATTTTGAGCTAAAGACGCGAAAATACGTACGTTCTCGCTAGACGTGATAAAGCAGCTCACGATAAGATGACGTTACTCGAATTTACGACAATCCTGATTTGCCATTCCTGGATACAACGCTGAGGAGAAGAGTGACATGCCCCGACGGGTAGGGAAAGCCACCGCTGTCCCAGCGGTAAGCCTGAAGCGTCTGGCCGATCACCTGGCCTTAAGCCCAGGAACTATTTCAGTTGTACTGAATGGCGTCCCGCGAGCAGGCGAGATTCCGCAGAAAACTCAGGACCGTATTTTTGCTGCGGCCAAAAAACTGAATTACCGGCCTAACCACGCAGCCCGCACACTCAAGAACAAGCGAAGTTTTACCATCGGAATCCTCGCTCCTGAAATCAGTGAAGGCTATGGTGCGTTGCTGCTGAACGCAATTGGTGAATATCTCATTGGCCATGGCTATTTCTATCTGGTGGCCACGCATGGACGAAGGCCAGATTTGCTGGAGGAATATCCCAGGATACTGATGGAGCGATCTGTAGAAGGTTTCATCTTGATCGATACAGCGCTTAAGAAACCGTTGCCACTGCCGGCGGTTGCCATCTCTGGGCATACGCGGCTGGCGGGACTTACCAACGTAGTGCTGGATCACGACCTTGCCGCCAAGCTGGCGATAGACCACCTAGCGCAACTGGGGCATCGGAAAATTGCGTTTATGAAAGGGCAGACCTTCAGTTCCGATTCTGCCGAGCGCTGGCGGTCCATTCAACAGGCGGCCATTCGGTCTGGCATTCCAGCTTCAGAAGATTGGACCTTTCAACTTACCAAGCCTGGCTTTTCTCCCGAGGTCAGCTATCCAATGGTGCAGCAGTTTTTAAAGAAGAAAAAAGATTTTACGGCGCTCTTTGCTTATAACGATTTTTCCGCCATCGGCGCAGTCCGCTCTTTGCGCGACGCTGGTTTTCGAGTGCCCGAGGATGTTTCAGTCATTGGCTTTGACGACGTGAATAGTGCTGCGTACCAGAATCCTAGTCTCACAACCATTCGCCAACCGTGGAAAAAAATGGCGCAAATTGCCGCCAAGACACTCCTGGATCGCCTCAATCACAAGCGGGTTCCCGCTGAGATTCTGGTTGAGCCCGAGTTGATCGTCAGGGAATCAACGGGCAAGTGCAAAACAAAATTACCTTAGTCCGCATTCAATTAATTACTATTCAATCCCGCTCTGCTTTTCCCGATACGGAACCCGCCCTCGATTTAATTTGCTTTTGTATTTCCAAGTAAATCTTAAATTCCTATTATCTAAATTCAATATTTTTATGCATGTGATGCGCTAGTATTTATGCGCCTTTCCGCATTTTTGTCCGCCTTTTTTTAGGCTCTGCTCTTGACAAGGAGATTCATCAGTGGCCAAATGTCATGCCAACGTTTACCAAAACGTTTTGGTAAGCATTCTGGGCGGACCGGATGAACACTGCGATCTGGCCCAGAGGCAGATGACAGGATCGGAACGTAGAGAATATTGCGAGCGCGATGACGGCTTTACTGTTGTGTAGGAAATGGGTGCCGCCAGCAATCTCGAAGGAAATGGTCGAGAACGAATTCAACAAA
>DASZMF010000211.1:0-2487 GCA_035552035.1 Candidatus Angelobacter sp. | reverse complement strand
CAGCGGGTGTCGTTTATGATGCAGGCGAAAGGGCAAACTCGAGAAGCTCGAGCAGGAGAAGAAAGAATCGGAGGCGCGGCAGAAGCTGATTGCTGATGTGCAGCGGCAGAATCAGCGGCTCGCACAGAAGCTGTTTGGCGCAGAAGGCTTGGGCGATGAGCATCTGCCTGAGCAGCCGCAGGTGATTGTGCGTTTATTGGCTCGCGTGGCTGTGCTGAATGACGTTTTGCTTGTGTTGTGTAGGTCAAAATCAGTGTTGCCTACGCAGACCTGAAAGCGTTCTTAGCTGACAAAGAGGTGGACGCGCAGGACGCGCTGGCTCCGCTTCGAAAGCAGGACATTCGACTGACGCAGCTGCCTCGGCTCTCTGTCGAAAAGCTGGAGAAGGTGGGCGTGAAGTCCGGTCAGGCGGAGCGTATCATTCATGCCGCGCGCAAGTTTATCGCCGCTTGACACTGAGATGATGCTGAATAATACGGATATGAACAATGACCGTGTGATGCGCTAATTCTGGTGATGTGATGGTGCTGAGTGTTGCGCAGTTAATTGTGGAATAAAACGTAGCAACTGCAAATCCCGAAATTCGAATTCGAAGATGGACGGAAAGGGTTTCACACGACTTTCGCTTCAAACACACAGTTCACAACATTGAACAAGAAAAACATTCGCCGTTGACAGGCGCGGGCATGCCCCATCTCGTGCAGGCACACAATCTGCAGCCGCGTAAATGTAAGTACACGCAAACTGTGCCTCTGTCTCCGAACGCTGGTCAATGGCTGCACACCGCCGTCTGCCTCTGTCTCCGTCTCAATAACAATGGTCAACGCGCATTCAGCCGTTTTTTGCGGTTGTACAGCAAGCAGCTGGCAACGAAGCAGCAGGCCATGAACTGTCTGTCGTGACGCTCCCATTTTTGCGCCGTGACACGAAACCACTGCTTCAACACCGAAAAGAATTGCTCGATGCGGCTGCGCCTGCGAACGTGCTCCTCGCTCAGTTCCTCTCTCGCGCGGGTATCTGGCACTTGCCGGGCGGTTGGTGGGGTGCGGATGTTCGCCATGCCTACGTAGCCTGCGTCGCCCAGCAGCTCAGCATCGCGCGCTAGTAGCATGGCCGGCACGGCGGACGTGCGATAGACGAAACTGTCGTGGCGGGCGCCAGGAAACCCAGCGTCCACGCGCATCACCATGCCGATGGAGTCCGTGATCACTTGGTGAGATCGCAGTGGCATCCAGCGGTGGCCACTGAAGTCTCCATGTTGTCGCTGAGAGGGTGTGTAGGTGGCGTCGATGAGGCCGATCGCGCGCGGGTAGCTGGCGCTGACTGTCCTGCGCTTCACCTCGACCTCAGCGCCGAACTCCGGGAAATGAATTTCGTAGCTGATGCCTTCGAGGATCGCATACACCACGTGCAAAATGTCTTCGCTGACAACGTGCGGGCTGATGCCGAAGTCTGTGCCGAGCGTTTCGCAGCTGCCGCCGACAACGAGGAACTTCAGCGCCAGCAACAGCCGGTTTTCCGTTGACAATTTGCAGGCGTGCTGTCGGCCGGTTGGCGGTGGCACATGCAGGCGCACGCGACGATTGGCCTCGATTAACGGGCGCAGCTCGGTCACCAAGCCCTCGAACTGTTGTCGCGTAAAGCGCGTGTACGCCAGAAAGCCGCGGTCGTCGTGTCGATCCACCAGCTTCTGATGCACGTCTTCAGCCTCCACGTGATGCTGAGCAGAACGCCCGCCGTGCCCTCGCCCAGGCCCCAGGCCCGCCTCCAGCCGCGCGATGCGCCGCTGCGCAGCCTGCTCTTCGGCGATCAGCAGCTGCACCAGAAGTTGATTATTGTGCAGCAGAAGCGCCGCAGCTACACGCGAATTTGTCATGAAAATTCCACCACCTGCAAAACACAGCGCCACATCAGGCTGGTGGCAGCACACAGCGCACATCGCCGGTAAAAAAGAACACATTTCGCAACGAAAAACATTGCTGATCTTTTCAGAGCACACAGCATTGCACGGCACCGTCAAAAGCAGCGTTTGGTACAACTTCGGTTCATAAACGGAAAAATGGCAAATCGGCACTCAAACCAGAAAAATCGCATGCAGGCATGTTCAGTGAACAAATCAAAAGCAATTTCCCCAATTTTTGCAGCAAAGGACGCACGTGTTCGGACACAAGGCCTTCTGGAACATTGAGGTCGGCGGGGTGGACCCGGTCCGGGCCCCATTGCCATCACTAACGGGCCAGAGGACATAGGGTTTTTCACATGCCTGCGTGATCGGCTCGCCGGCCGTTCGCTGCCCCGGAAAAACGCTCGCCCGATTCGGGCGTGAAAAGAACACAGCCTCATCCCTCTTGCCAAATTTCGTCATCCCAGCCCTTGTGGTGGGTGTTGGTAAGTTTGGCATGGCGCCTTGGCTAGGTGCAGCGGTAACAGCTGGTCGTGCTGCTTGATGCAACTGCAGAGCGGGCTTGGGAAACACACGGGGAGACC
>DASZMF010000210.1:0-7996 GCA_035552035.1 Candidatus Angelobacter sp. | reverse complement strand
ACCTGGTTGGAGCGCGTGACTTCCACCTTGTCCAGAACTTTGGAATTGAAGGGGAAAATACGCTCCACGCCCTGGCCAAAGCTGATCTTGCGGACGGTAAAGCTGCCCTGCGGGCCGCTGCGCATGGAGATCACGGTGCCTTCAAAAGCCTGCACGCGTTCTTTTTCGCCTTCTTTAATTCTTACCTGCACGCGGACGCTGTCGCCCGGCTTTACCGCAGGAATATCTTTGCGCTGCAGCTTGGCAGCCAGTTTTTCCATGATGGGATGCTGTGACATTTTCTTTTCCTCTTTAATTCAAGGACGTTCTAGCGTCCGAAATTTCAAAACCTTTTTAGCCACGAATCTCGCAAATATACGCGAATTTAAAAACCTGCTTCTGATTCGCGATTTTTCGCGTTCATTCGCGGCCAATCTTCTTTTTGCCGATTTCGTTCCTGCTGATCTCGGCCAAAAACTTTTTGTCTTCCTTGCTCAGCGGCTGCCGCTCCAGCAAGTCCGGGCGATGCTGCAAAGTCTTTTCCAGCGCCTTGCCTCTGCGCCACTTTCTTATCTGCTCATGGTTGCCGCCAACCAGAACTTCCGGCACTGCCATGCCGCGAAACTCCGCAGGCCGCGTGTAATGCGGATAATCCAGCAATCCACCGGAACCGCATGTGCTATCCGGGCCGTCTACGCCAAGCTTCTCAACGGCACTAAAACTTTCCTGCCGCGCTGACGCTTCATTTCCCAGCGCTCCCGGCACCAGCCGCGTGATGGTGTCAATGATCACCGCGGCGCCCAACTCTCCACCGCTCAACACATAATCGCCGATGGAAATCTCGCGGTCAGCCAAACCTTCTGCCACTCGCTCATCCACACCTTCATACCGGCCGCAGATCAAAACAATTCGCTTGAGTTGAGCCATCTCTTCCGCAACGCTCTGCGTAAACATCCGGCCTTGCGGCGACAGCAACACCACAGTCTCTTTCACCGTGCCTGCTACCCGCTGCTCACGCGATGCCAATCCCAGAGACTCAACGCACTCAAACAATGGCTCAGGTTTCAGCACCATGCCTTCGCCTCCGCCAAACGGACGGTCATCCACCGTCTTGTGCCGGTCCGTGGTAAAGGCCCGCAGATCGTGAATCAAAATTTCAATGAACGATGCATTGTGCGCCCTGCGAACAATGCCGTAATCCAGCGGCCCGCGAAAAAAGTCCGGAAAAATAGTTACGATCTCGAACTTCATCTCTCAAACTTCATTCAACCGGCCCCACTTAAGACTTCTCATGCTGCCGCTGCTTCTCTTCCTGGTTCAGCGGCGCATCCAGCTCCAGCATGCCTTCCGGCAGCTTCATCTCCAGAAGCTTCTGCTCCATGGAAATTTTCTCAATGTAAGCTCCGGCAAACGGCACCAGATATTCCTTGTTGCCTCGTATAACGCCGTCTTGTAGGACGTCGCTCTGGATCACCAGCAGCGGCGCTTCCCCGCTGCCAAACTGCACATCCTTTATCCGGCCAATCTCGCGTCCGGAATCCGTGACCGTGCAGCCTACCAGATCACTTACGTAAAACTCATCACTGCCAAGTTGGGCGCGTTCACTGCGCGGAATCTGTATCTCGCTTCCAATCAGCGTCTCAGCATCGCTGATGGAATCCACGCCGGCAAACTTCAACACCACCATGCCTTTGTGAAACCAGTGCTCTTCCAACTCCAACTCGCGCCGCACAGGCTCTGCAACCACGCTCTTCTTTGCATTGCCGCCGCTCTGCGCAAAAAGCTTTTTGCGCTCGGCAAATAACTCAGGAAAGTCCGTGAGCAACGCTGCTGCTACTTCTCCGTGGCGTCCCTGCGTTTTAGCCACCCGGGCAATCGCGACGAACTCAGCCTCATCAGTCATTGCAGCACGGCCCGTGCATCTATCTTTTTGTTGCTTCCACACGCACCATTGAAACTTCCGGCGCGCCGCCGGCGCTGTATAGCTGTTCGGTCACCAGCTTTCCCGGGCTCACTACCTGCGTGGTGTTTCTGAAAGCAATCTTTGTATTTCCCATGGTGAGCTCTGACCGAAACGTCAGCACATCGCCATCCAACTGCCCGGTCAGAACAATTGCGCCCGGAGCATCCCCGCTAAACACATACTCTTTGTAGGCCTTTTCCCGGGGATCCCAGGTCATCACCAGCATGCCTTCAAAATCCCCCACCGGCCCTTGCGAATGGAAATGGTTCATCAACGAATTTCCACCCGGCCCGAGCTTGCTGGAATAGACGCCGGTATTCTTTCCGCCATTGGGGAAGGCCGGTGTCTTGCCATAGGTCTCGGTGTAATCCCATTCGCCCACGTAAAACTTCAGCTTGTCCATCTCCGGCGAGGATTTAGCTGCCGCCGCTACTGATGACGATGCCGGTTGCGCCGTCTTGTCCTGCCATTTCGCCCATGCGGTTGCGCACAGCACCATACAAACTGCCATCATCGTGATTCTGTGATTCAGCTTCATGGTTTCTTTGCGTTGCTCCACCGAGCATTACTCTGCTGGGCGTTACTCTTCTGCCGACCCATCTTCTTCGTTGCCCTGCTCGTCGTCTTCGTCTTCAATAATTTCCAGTATGTAGCGCTCGTGCGATCTTGAGCTGGCCGCGCCCAACAGCGTGCGGATGGACTTAATGGTCCGCCCTTGCCGGCCAATCACTTTGCCTACATCGTTCTGGGCCACCCGCAGTTCAAGGATCGTGGCATCACCATCCTCAACCGGGGTTACCTGAACCTGGTCTGGAGCGTCCACAAATGCCTGGACAATTTGCTCCACGAGCATACGCATGTCGCCGCCCGTCTCCGTCATAAAAGGGAGTCCTTCACCTTTGCTAGCTTGTGGTCCTGAATTTGACTGCCGACGTCCCGGAAAAGAAGTGCCGGAAAAACCGACTCCAGCTTTTGCTTACTTAAGCCGCTGGCGCTGCCGCAGCTTTTGACTTGGTGAGCAAACGGCCCACGGTCTCAGAAAGCTGTGCGCCTTTGGATACCCAGTAATCAATACGGTCACGTTTCAGGTCGATTGTGGTCGGGTTGGTGCGGGGATTGTAAGTTCCCACTACTTCCACTGAGCGTCCGTTGCGAGCGCGCTCTTTCTCAATAACCACCACCCGGTAATAAGGCTGCTTGCGCGCACCAATGCGCGCTAATCGTATCATTAGCACAGTTGCACTGAATCCTTTCCTGATTGAAGCCCGGTACTACATGGCAAGTGGTTATTATCGCGTAAGTTGCGGGGATTGGCAAGGCTGTAAGCCCTTTTGAACACAACGACCCGGCAGAATCTAGAGCTTCCCAACTTCGTCCATTATCTTCGCCAAAGCATGGCGGGCATCGTCTGGCGATCGCACCAGAAAAGCCCGCATCTTCAACGGTTTCAACATCTTCTCCAGATTGCCCAGGTTGCCACTGAACCCCGGATGCTCAAAGTGGTTCGACTCCCTATCATTGCGCCTGTCCCGGTTAAAGCCACGATTGCTATACCTCATCTGGTCGTGAGTGCTGGCCTGCTCGTGCTCAAAGAAATCAAACAGCAGATAATAGATGAGGCAATCCTCTTCATTGCCGGTCTCTATCGCCGGTAGTGACGGAAAAGCATACAGATCCATAGGGCTGCCGATAATCACAAACACCCGCAGCGGGCGTTGTTCTGGGGTTGTGTGAGAGGCAGCAACCTGAGTCTCCGGGTCGCTGATCCGGTGCACGATTTCTTCCCGCAGAAAGACCGGACTCTGCTGGCGGTTCTGCAAATCCCTTACGCTCACCACGCCCGGACCATTGTCCGGCATGAGCGCTTTGCTGAATCTTGCCCAGTCCAGCGGTTTGCCGTCTTTTTGTTCAAACGGCACACGCCGCTGCACCAGATCCAGCACTGCCTGCCGATTCGCGCCGTGGGCCACGCTGATCTCGCTGAACACCCTGAATACCGGCACAGCTGCGGCAATATAACGGTTGTAATTGCCGTAATTGCCGCGAAAGATGGCGGCCGAAGGCGTCATATCTATCAGCACCTGCAGCTGCAGTGGACGCTTCGTCTCAAGCGGCAAATGCAGCTGGCCTTCAATGTCAGAATGAAAGATGTATTCCGGCCCATCGCGCTTGGTTGACCAGAATTCAAAGGCGTCCAGGCCTTTCCACATGCCGGGCAGCGGATCATTCTTATAGGCGTCCACGTGGAACAGGCGCTGCGCGAAATTGTGCTCGCCAGACTTTTTGTCCCACAGCGCCACGGACACCTCATATTGCCCCGGCACGGCAAAGGCCTGCCATGAGAACTCAATGTCACTGCGCTTCATCTCCGGCTTCAGGTTGTTCAGTTCCAGTACCCCAAAATTGCGGGACGAAACTCCCTCGCCGTTCCTTACTTCCACCAGCAGAACAATATGATCGTCCTGGCTGCGCTTCAGCAACTCCGGCCCCGGCACCTGCACCTGAATGGTGGCGATCAGCCGCTGATGGATCGAGAGCTTGTCAGCGGTCATCTTCACCTGCCACTTCACCTGCTCTTTAGCGCCTTCAGCCTTCCACTTTTCAAAAGGCGCATCGGCAAAAACGGAGTCAATGGTCGGCTCCTGCGTGCTCGCGTCCTGCGTGTGCGACTCTTGCGTGTGCGCATCCTGGGCACGCGCCGGCAGAGCCATGGCAAGGCCAAGTAAAAGTAGAGCGAACAGAGAACTGCATACGTGGGAAATGGGCCGGATGGGCATAGAGAAAGCTGATTAAACCTGCTCCCAGCATAGTGGCAGCCCAGCACCTCTGACAACCTTATATTTGTCTGTGCCCCCGGCGCGGCATTTGCCGTAAATACTCTGGAACGGCGACAATGGACGCCATGCGCTCTTACTCCAAATCTTACTCAAAGACATATAGATACGCGCTGGTATGCTCCGTCCTATTTCTATTCTCAGCCCAGAATCTTCTCTCCGACTCGCGACCCTTGCCGGAAGATCTTGGCGCTATCCATCTTGCGCAATTGCTGACCAAGCTGAAGACCACAGCGCGCATTATGCAGACCGTGGCCCATCCTGACGACGAAGATGGCGGCCTGCTCACCCTGGAAGCACGTGGCAAAGGCGCCAGCGTGCTGCTTTTCACGGTCACCCGCGGCGAAGGCGGACAGAACAAATTTGGCACCGAAAGCTCTGACGAGTTGGGCATCCTGCGCACGCTGGAACTTCTTGAAGCCGACAAATATTACGGCGTGGAGCAGCGCTTCAGCCACGTTACCGATTTCGGCTTCTCCAAGACTGCCGAAGAGACCTTCAACAAATGGCATGGGCATGACATCGCTCTGGGCGACATGGTTCGCGCCGTGCGCACCTTCCGGCCAGACATTCTGATTGCCCGCTTCAGTGGCACCACGCGGGACGGTCACGGCCATCATCAGGCATCGGCCATTCTTACCGTGGAAGCCTTCCGCGCCGCCGGTGATCCCACAAAATTTCCTGAGCAGATCAAAGAAGGCCTGCTGCCGTGGCAGGCGAAGAAGCTTTACGTTGGCAATCCACCGGGAATGTTTCAGCGCAACGTGGCCGAGAAAGATTATTCAGTCAAAGTAGATATCGGTGATTACAGCCCACTGCTGGGAATGTCTTATACCCAGTTCGCGCTGGAAGGGCTCTCTCACCAGACGTCACAAGGCACGGGCGGCATCCGCGTGTCTCCGGGGCCGCGTTACACCTACTATCAGCTGAGAGATTCTGTCATTGCCAAACCCACCGAGGGAGCACACGAACAGGATTTTCTTGACGGCGTTGATACGTCGATCGTCGGTCTGGCCGCGCGGATAGGCGCGGAAGAAGCAAAAGTTCCCTTCCTGAAGCCTGCTCTTGAGTCGTTGCAGAAGCACGTAGAAGAGGCGAGCAAAGCTTTTTCAATTCAAGATCCTTCGGTCTGCGCGCCGCCGCTGCTTGCAGGACTAAATGAAACCACGCAGCTACTCAAACAAATCTCTGATGCAAAAATTGTGCCCGCGACAAAGGCCGAACTCACAACTGCGCTAGAAGCCAAGCAACAACAATTCCGAGACGCCGCGAATGAAGCGATGGGGATTTATTTTGATCTATCTGTAGATCAGCCGGGTGGCCCCGGCGCGCAATCGTTTTTTCCACGCATGGAACAAACCATCAGCGTGGCTGTGCCCGGTGAAACATTCACCGCAACAGCGCGGCTCTATAACCGCGGCAAGCTGCCGATCAAAGCCAATGATGTAACGCTCGCTCTGGATCCGGGCTGGAAGAGCACGGTGGTCAAGAGTGACACGCGTGAGCTGGCTGGCGGTGAGATGGCGTCTGTCCAATTTCAAATTACCGTTCCTGAAAATGCGCCTTACACGCGTCCTTATTGGAGCCGCACTGATCCTGAGACGGAAACCATCTACAAAGTTACTGACGACAAATGGATCACCAATCCATGGCCTCCGTATCCCGTGCATGCGCGCGCCAGCTTCGCGGCTGGCAATACTTCAGGCGAAGCCTCAGCCGTCGCCAAGATCAAACTCATTGATCCTACGCTCGGCCAGTCGGAGCGGCCGCTGGCAGTTGGGCCGCCCATCTCTGTGCTGCTGAATTCTCCTGTGGCAGTTGCGCCTGTGGGTGGCACGGGCAAAGCTCAGATCGCCGTCAGCGTGCGCAGCAATGTGCAATCGCCGGTTAAAGCAAAACTGCATCTGGAAACGCCTCAGGGATGGAAGGTTGAACCCGCTGAAATTGCTGTGGACCTTGATCACAATGGCGACGTAAATAATTACGCCTTCCAGATCACGCCGCAAAACCTGCATGAAGGCACGTACCAGGTCACGGCCCGCGCGGAGTATAACGGCAAGCAATACGCTGAAGGATTCAAGCTCATCACGCGGCCGGATCTTGATTCTTACTACGCTTATCGCGCGGCCACGGAAAACGTGCAGGCCGTGGACGTGAAGCTGCCGCCGCAACTCAAGGTCGGCTATGTGATGGGTACCGGCGATGAAATCCCGTCAGTCCTGGAAAGCGTTGGATTGAACACCAGCATCATCACGCCGCAAGAACTGGCCTCCGGCGATCTCAGCCGCTACGGCACAATCATTGTGGGCATACGCGCCTATGACACACGGACAGACGTGCGCGAGCACAATCGCCGCCTGCTCGACTACGCAAATCGCGGTGGAACACTTATTGTCCAGTACAACCAGAGCACCGGCCTCTTTAATGACGGCCATTACACGCCGTATCCCACGACCGCGGCGAATGTGCGCGTCTCAGTGGAAGAGCAGCCGGTGGAAATTCTAGCGCCGGAAGAAAAAGTTTTTAACTGGCCCAACAAGATCACGCAAAAAGATTTTGATGGATGGGTGCAGGAACGCGGGCTTTACTTTATGTCGCAATGGGACGCGCAGTTCAAACCGCTGCTGGCCTGTAATGATCCCGGCGAACCGTCGCAAAAAGGCGGCCTGCTGCTGGCCCACTACGGCAAAGGTATTTACATCTACTCCGCGTATGGATTCTCGCGACAATTACCTGCCGGAGTTTCTGGAGCCATTCGCCTGTTCGTGAATCTAATCAGCGCGGGACATGAATGAATCAGCAAAGCAGCAATGACGGGCCAATATCAGAAAAAGACGCGCGCGGCATGGCCGCGAGAATTGTCTTTGGTGACGCGCTCACCCTTGTTGGAATGCTCGCCCTTTGCTTACTGGCAGGGCATTTTGGTGAACCCAATGCCAGGATCAGGCACTTCTACCTTGCCTTCTATCTGGCATGGACTCTCTTTATGGTGATTAAAGTTGGCGTCGGCAGGAAGCCATTCCCACTCAAAGAACGCTTCTTCTTTTTATTAATATCTGCGTTCGCTACCTTGTCATATTTTATTCAGGTTTTACTGAATTCAATGAAGGGAAAGTCGCCTTTCCTCTCTTTGATAATTGGCGCGTGCTGCCTTGTGATTGCTGCTTATCAGTTTTTTATTTTCTCAAGTAAAGATTTACGGGAGATAGCATGAGCTCTC
>DASZMF010000209.1:0-3817 GCA_035552035.1 Candidatus Angelobacter sp. | reverse complement strand
CCCAACAAAGCTGCGCTTGCTTGTTCATGCAAGTCTTGGGCGGGGGCGCGTGCAGGAACTGTGCGCTGCCCAAGGCACAGCACAAGAATTACGAGCACGAAGAAACTCCGTTTGGTTATTGCATCCAATGATACGTTACCGTCTGTTGGATTTTATCCTTTGTCTGGCGTGTAATGATTTCCTCTGAGCCAAGTTCGGCAAACGCACGACTGAAGCTGGCCATATTCTGGGAAAAGAATTGCGGTTCCGCTTCTTGTGCAACCGATTGCTTGTCCACCAGGCCGGAGAACTTATAGAAATTCTGGCGCTCGCGGGAGTGATTGAAGCCGGCGGCATAACTTGCGGGCTTTAAGATGGCCTGCGTTTTCGCCTGCAAAACAGAACGAAGCAGGTCGGCATCGTTGGCAACATAGAGGACCTTACCGCGCACAGCAATCTGGATGGGCATAAGTCCATCAAGCTCATAATATCCGCCTGCATCCTTCACTTCCCGCCATTGCAATCCTAGACGTGCTGCAGTTATTCCTGGAGCAACTCGATCTTGCACTGCTTTCTGGATCGACGAAATATCCCAGTCAGTCGCGGCGGCAATCGCAGTTACAGCCGGAATGTTCATCAACACTCCATCAGAATTCTTGCGTGTTGTCTGAACCAGCAAAAGCGCCTGCGGACTGGCTTTTTCTATCTGCATTTGTAATCCTTCGGCAGCATTTGCCGTGGTGGCTCGCGACTCCGGTTCCACGTCAATACGCGTTTCCAAATCCGTGCTGCCGCCCATCTGTCCACCTGTCAACTGGATCTTTGGAGCCAATTGGTCAGTGCGCGCACCGCCGAATTTGGCTGATAGGATTTTTTGTTCCAGCACGCCAAGGCTCACCTTCGCGTTTGTTGGACCAACCTGATAAAAACCATAATCCTTTGGGATTGCATTCATCAGGTTTGCTATGGCCTCTGTGGATTGTGCAAGGTAAGCTTCGTCAGATTGCTTTTTCGGCAGAATTACACGCTCTTCGCGATAAACCAGGCCTTCACGATACAAATCAGAAACCGCGCTGCTATAGCTCTGCATTTCAGTAATGTTGTTTTGTATCCAATACGTGCGGAAGTGCGGAGTAACGGCAATCTTCTCCATATTCATTACCATACGTAAATCGCCAGCAGTTGGTGATGCGGCCGACCGCGCCTGCGTATACCAGCCTTCCTGACTCAACGTGCGCCCTTTGCTTCCGGACATTAATTCGAGCGCACCAGCCACCAGATCTTCACGCGTGCCCAGAATCAAATAGCTATCGGCAATGGCAAACGCCACAACCCGGCCAGACTGCTCATCTTTGCGAGTGAAAAACTCCTTGCCGCCTGCGGTACGCGTTTGAAATTTATTACGCGACTGCCACAGCGTGGACTGAAGAAAATCGCCTGAAGAGAGCCGTGTGATATATAAAAATTCCAGATTGCCAATGTCATATACAGCTAAAGCGCTTTCCTTGCCGGCAGCGTCTACCAGGAATTTCATATTGGGAGGCAGGCCCGCTGTTGCGGCAAACTGGTCAAAAGCCTGCCCCAGCCGGAGGAACAAGCGCGAGTTAGAAAAGACACGATAATCGTCGCTCTTGAGCCAAGCCGTGTGTTCAGATGAATGGGTCCAATCTTTGAGCAATCCAGAAAAGTCTTTAGCCTCAATGTAAAGCAGTGAGCCCTCAGGCATAATCTGATCAAGTGAATGCGTTGGCGTGGACTCGGACTGGAAAAGGCTCCAGCCCACAACGCATGTAATGCATATGGCCAGTACTCCGAAAATAGATAATCTGAAAACGGATAACTTAAAGATAGAAATTTTGCGCAGGATGCTCATAGGCCGGCTCCTTTCCGTATGGGGCTTTGTGGCCCTGGCGGACTGGGAACTGTGGATTCAGATAGGCGCGGACGGACAATATGCCGCTGTTCAGGGGCTGAATGGACCTCAGGTTGTCTTGCAAGATTGGCTGCACGTCTGCGCTGCAGCAAGCGAATTTGCTGGACTTCTTGATTGATCTGCGTTTTCACAGCAGCATCGGTTTCCAGTCGATACGCTGTCCGCAGATATGGTAGTCCCTGGGCAAGCGAGTTCGTTCTTGCAAGTGCCATTCCCAGATCATGGTTGATTTCCGCGCGCTCTTTAATCGAGAGTTGAGTAAAAGCGGTATCAGTGGCTTCGGCCTGCCCAATCTCTGTACCGGTCTGGTCATCATCAGAAGTTTGCTGCGTCTCAGCTGCAACGGCCCAATCGCCACGTGTGAGATATGGCTCCATGGCGACAATCGCCAGATAGTAATCTCCGGTTTCAATGGCTGCTTTCAGCAGTGGCACTCGGGCTGCTTCACCTGAAGGATTATCTTCCAGCGCACCGCGTAACAAACTTACACGTGCAGCAGCAGGCAAATTTTCTGCTGCCTTCAATCTTGCAGCAAAGAAGTATGGCTGATTAGCATCGATCAAACTGGCAGGCTGGCCTTTGACCATCAGGTTCAGCTCTTTACTGCCAAGATCGAGTGAGCTGCCGGAAAGCGACTTGGCCGCGGTCAATCGTGTTTCATAATTGACTTCGCTGGCTGCCGCAATGATTGCGAGATCTTTGCTGGCGGCATCAGCATTTTGGTTTGCTGCAATCCGTGCCTGTTCCAGACGAACACGATAATCTGAATTCCAAGGAACAGCTCTGATAAGTTCCTCAAGAAATTTTGCAGCTTCCCCCGGATGTCCTGCACTCATCAGCAGTGCTGCCGCAGGGCCCTGGGTCTCAAACGGATTCTCCACTACCAGTGCCATGCGCCGCAAGAGCGCCAAGCCCCCTTCAAGGTCACCTGCTTGCAAGCGAATATCAGCCAGGCCCAGCATATTGGCAGCGGTGAGATTTCGGCTTTCAATTTCACGCGTAAAAACAAATTCCAATATTTTGTTTGCGGATTGCTTGTCCCCTGCCTGTTGGATATCAGTAGCAGCGTTCCGCAACACCTCACCAGACGGTGCGTGGTCAGGATCGACGCGGTAACTGTTTACAATCGCTTCCAAGTTGCCTGTCTGCGCAGCCGCCTTGAGCTGTATTTGGAACAATTGCGGATGCCTCTCCCATGTGGATTTTGGGAGAGCGCTCAGTTCGCTGCGAACACGATCATACTGCTTGGTGCCGAGGAGATATTGAATCCAGTCAGCTTGCAGCTGTTCAAACTGCTGCTGCGCATAGTCGTGCTGAATGCCTTCAGATTTGGCGGATCGGTCCTGGGCCAGTTCGAGAAGCCGATGATAGATTGGCTCCTGATCTAACTTGAATGTGGAGTTCTCCGTAATAAATGGCCGCAGGAAAGAAGGCTTCTCAGGAGCGTCGGTAGAAAGCTCCAACACTAGCGAACTGGCAGCAGCAGGATTCTCAACGCGTGCCAGCACACTGCGCAACAAGGCGTCCACACGATACGTTCCATTTCGTTTCACATAGTTGTGCAGAATCTCATTCAGGTCGGCCTGAAACTGTGGCAGGAGCTTGCGACTGGCCACGCTGGCAACCGTGGCGTCAAAGTCTCCCCAGAATGTTTCCTGAGTTTTTGCAGTGGTGGTTTGAGCTTTCAGGAGACCGAGCGCACTCTTCCATTCATCGCGAGCCATATTTTGCTGCTTCTGTTTCCAGTGAATAGCAGCCAGGCGATTGTGCACATCAATGCGCTCGGGGCTCAAGTCCAGCACATGCTGATAGTCACTGACAGCGCGAGTGAGGTTCCCTGAATCTTCATAATAAAGCGCAGTGTTGAAATAGGCAGCAGGTTGTGTGGGTGTGTGTTCAATCTCT
>DASZMF010000208.1:0-1510 GCA_035552035.1 Candidatus Angelobacter sp. | reverse complement strand
AACTCTCGGGCTTCGCGCGCGTTGTACGTCTTGTTATAGATGGGTGAATCGGGCTCTTGCAGGCGGCCGCCTTCGCGCAACGATCCAGTATCCACCGGCGCAAAGCCAATATCTTCAATCAGCTTTCCCACCACTTGCTTGGCTTCCGTGTCGTCTCCGGCCACGTAGATCGTGTGCCGATCGTCCATGGGCAGCTCTTTGCGTCCGCGTCCAGCCAGATGCACGTGATAAATGGTGTTAAAGGCCTTGACCAGCCGCGACCCGGGAACGCGTTTGAGCACAATTTCAGAAGATGTGGAACCTTCAAGATCATAAAAGCCGCCATCAGGCCGGTAAGGATTCATGGCGTCAATCACAATCTTATTGCGCAGGATCTCTGGATGCGGCAGCGCATCCGGCGAGCGCCAGGGAACCGCCAGCAATATGACTTCTCCAAATCCTGAAGCGCCAGCAATGCTCATGCTGTGCGCCTGCGGACCAAGTTCGCCGATCAACTCAGCCAGAGACTCAGGCCCACGCGAATTGCTGACAGCCACTTCATGTCCAGCGCCAACAAATAGCCGCGCCGCGGTGGCCCCAATATTTCCTGCTCCCAGGATGCCGATCTTCATAAGTCCCTCTAAAAGTTTACCTTCTTTCATTCGGCAAAATCAGCATTATGTAGGCAAAAGGATGCACTTGGCGGCTAGCCGCTGACGATAGCTAAATGATTAGAAACATTATATCTTTCGTCGCTGTGCAGGTTATTTCATTAGCACTTTACAATTCTTAATTTTTTGCTTGGCAATCTTCATTTCACGGTTATAATCGGGCAACTGTTTACCCACGTTGGGGAAAAAACTGCGTGAGTTGTGCTGAGAAGGCCGTGAGCATAGGGGCTGCTCCGGGACGGTCTATCAGAGCACAGGTTGTTGTGTCGTCGGAGCGGATAGATTCTCACATTCTTCTGCCCGAAGAAAGCAACACTTTTTATGTGTGGGATCCTCGGGTATACGCACGTTCGCAAACGGCTGCCGCGTGGCGTATTGGACGCAGCGCTCAACGCGCTCATGCACCGCGGACCTGACCATCAAGGCCGATTCACCACAGACCTGGTTTCACTCGGCGCCACGCGCCTGCGCATTCTTGATCTGCAGAGCGGCGACCAGCCTCTGATCAGTCCTGATGGCGATGTGATCATCGTTTTCAACGGTGAAATTTTCAACCATCATGAGTTGAGGCTTGAACTGGAAGCGCTGGGCGTCCGGTTTGAAACCCGCTGCGATACTGAAGTGGCTCTGCATGCGTTTCTGCGCTGGGGCAACGATTGCTTTGCCCGGCTCAGCGGCATGTTTGGCATTGCCATCTGGGTGCAGTCAGAGCGCCGGCTGATTCTGGCGCGTGACCGCATGGGCATTAAGCCGCTCTATTACTGCCAGCATGAAGGCGAACTTTATTTTGGCTCAGAGCTGAAATGCATCTTCGCCCATCCAGATGTCCCGCGCCGTATTTCCATGGACGGCCTGAACTG
>DASZMF010000207.1:0-10346 GCA_035552035.1 Candidatus Angelobacter sp. | reverse complement strand
CCGTCCGGCGCAATGGTTGCGCCAGGAAACATTTTCAGGTTGCGCAGGAATTCGCCCAGACTCTTGATCACAATTTCATCTTTGCGAACCACGTCTTCCACCACCACCCCAACCTGCCGGCCCGCAACTTTCACACTCACCATGCGAAAATAACCGTTGATGGGCTGAATGGGCTCAAGGCCCAGAGCGCTATCAAGACGCACAATTTCCGTCACAACGTCGCGCACTTTGGTCAGCAGTCTGCCGCCAACATCCTCAATTTCATTGACGCGAAGACGCCTGATCTCTTCCACAAAGGCCAGCGGCAGAGCAAACATTGATGTGCCACAGCGCACAAACAATGCCTGAGAAATGATGAGCGTGAGCGGCACTTTGAGCGTGAAGCGCGTGCCGTACGCTTTCTGAGTTTCAATCTCAATCTCGCCATTGAGCTGCGCGAGATTGGCTTTCACCACGTCCAGGCCAACGCCGCGTCCAGAGAGCTCTGTTTTGCGCGGAGCCGTGGAGAAGCCCGGCTGGAACAGAAGATCCAGTAATTCTTTCTCATTGAGTTCAGCAGCCGCTTCGGCAGAAAGCAGACCATGATCGACTGCGGTCTTACGAACTTTTTCGTAATCAATCCCGCGGCCGTCGTCTTCTACTTCTATATAAATATGGTTGCCGCGATGGTACGCCCGCACTGCAATATTGCCAGAATCGCTCTTGCCCAGCGCGTAGCGTTCTTCGTCGCGCTCCAGACCGTGGGCCACCGCGTTGCGCACCAGGTGAATCAGCGGATCAGAAATCTGCTGGATAATGTTGTTATCCAGCTCGGTCTCTGCGCCGGCCAGCGTGAGTTCCACTTTCTTGTTTACAGCTTTGGCGGCATCACGCACTGTGCGCGAAAGGCGCGTATAGAGATTGCCGATGGGCACCATGCGCGCCTGGGTGATTTCATCCTGCAGGCGGTGCGCGAGTTTGGTGAACTCGTCAATATCGCCGTCCACGCGGCGCACAAAGCCATCCAGTTGCGTAAGGACTTCCGTGATGTCCGCCGAAATTTCCGTCAGCGACCGCGAGAGGATGTTGAAATCGTCATAGCGGTCCATCTCCAGTTCGCTGAACTCAGCCAGCGAATGATCGTATGTATGCGAATAGTTGGAGTAGCCACTGCGCGGGGCATAATTGTCAGAAGGCCGCGGCGTTGGCACGGAGTGTATGCGGCTGAATTCGTGCTTCTCCTGGAATTCAGAAACCTTGTCCTGCATGCGTCCCTTGGAGAAATTCAGGACATCGGCAAGCCGCTCCAGTTCCGCAACTCGACCCAGCATGCGTGTGCGGTTGATCACCAGCTCGCCCACTGCATTCATCATGCGGTCCAGCCGCTCCAAGGCAATACGCACTGACTTGGACTGCGGCATGGACGCTGGCTCTTTGCGCAGCAAATCTTCGTCGGCAAACTTCTCAATGCCTTCTGGCTTTTTAAATTCCGCAGCAGCGACAGCAGGAACTGCATGCGCAGGAGTTGGCGGCTCCGGCGCAATCAACGTAACGGGAACCAGCGCAGTTACAGAAGCCGGTTCTTCCACCAGATGAACTTCTTGTTGGGTGTGTACAGGCGCTGCTTCGCTTACCTGAGCAACCGCCGGAGCAGCAACTTCCTTCTCTGGCTCTTTCTCGGCAGGCACCAGGCGCGAGATACGTGCAAACAGATTCTGGACGGAAGACTGCATGGCAGCTTGGTCTGTCCACTGGTGGTACAGGAATTTCTTGAGTGTATCTACCGCGTCCAGGCAGATATCGATAATTTCAGCGCTGGGTCGCAGTTCGCCTTCTCGCAGCCGGCTAATCAAATCTTCTGCGCGGTGTGCGACGTGAGCAATGCGATGCAAACCAACCTGCGCAGCCGATCCTTTCACCGTATGCATGGCACGCAACAAACGATGAATCTGCTCTGAACTCGGATTTGTCTCCAGCGATAGCAGGCAATGCGTCACCACCTGCAAATGTTCTTCTGCTTCCGGAACAAAAAACTCCAGAACTTCAGCAGGAACTTCACTGTCTTCCGGCAGCGGTTCAAATGAAACTGGCTCAGGCACAGCTTCGGTAATTTGCACAGGCGCGGCGACGGAATCAACGCCTTCGTCTCCCGCCAGCACTGTCTCTTCATCTATATATTGCTGCCGTGTTTCCTGTAGCGGCTCTGGAGCAGCCTGGAAGGCAAATGGATAACGCTGCTTGAAGACCCCTATGTCTTCTTCGGCTTCAATCGCGTTGGTGCTGACCATAATCAGGTCAGACTCCAGCAGCGCCACGGCTTCAGAGATAAATTCCACCAGCGGACCGGTGGCATCGGCGGCGATGGTGGCGTTCATCGCGTATTGAAAGATATGTGCTAGCTTGCCAGAGAGCTCAGAGAACAGCGGGAATCCATACGAAGCAGAAGTTCCGGCCAGCGTGTGCGCTGCAATATGCAGGCGCTCCACGTCTTCCGGTCGTGGGTATGCATCCTGCAGGATGCCAGAGTATTCCCGCAAAAACTGCAGGCGCTCTGAAGCTTCCTGTAAGAAGACCTCTACGAATTCTGCCCCTTGCCCGTTCAAGCTTTCTCCTGCGCTGTCGCGACTCGCGCCACGTTGGCCGGCTTCTGGTAAATGCGCGCATCGCGATGGATGTGCGTGTCAAACTTCACATCTGCCCGGGCGGTTGACTCAGCGTGGCCAAGAAACAGATATCCGCCGGGCTCAAGATATTCATAAAACCGCTGGATCAACTGCGCCTGCCGCTCTTCAGAAAAATAAATCAGCACATTCATGCAGAAAATGAAATCAAACTTGCCCATATACACAACCTGCGCCAGGTTCATAGGCGCAAATGTAACCAGGTTGCGAATACGTGGACGCACCAGATAATGGTCGCCCAGGCGGGAAAAATATTGCTCACGCTGGCGCGGCGACACTGTCTCCAGGTCGCGCGGCTCAAACACTCCGTGCTCGGCATGGTCCAGAGCCTGGCGGCTTACGTCCGTGGCCAGGATGTGTATGTTCCATGCGTCGGCAAACTCAATCGTGTCCGCCACGGTCATGGCGATGCTGTAAGCTTCTTCACCGGTGGAGCAGCCGGCGCTCCATGCACGAAGCGAGCGCGGGCTCTCCCAGAATTTCTTCATGTGCAGGTCAGGCAGGACTTTCTTCTCCAGCGCCTCATAGATCGCGGGATAGCGAAAAAAAGAAGTTTCCTGCGTGAGCAGGCGCTGCAGCAGAGAGTCATATTCCACGTTGGAATTTTTGATCAGGCGGATCAGGTCAGTGCCGTGCGTCAGCTTTCTGGATTCAACATGCTCGAGCACACGGGTAGAGAAAAACCGCTCGCGGGAATTATCAAAAAGAATTCCCGAGCGCGTTTCAATCAAGCCGCGAATTTCGCTCAACTCATGCTCGCTGACTGTCACCACTCCACCCATTTCGCTCCTCTAAAACCTTGCGCTTGAGTTAACGGCGCGCCAGACTCGCGCTGGCCGCGCTTACCAGTTCAGGCCGTGCTTCACCGGGAAGAGAATTATTGTTGTTGCCGCCCCCGGACACACGGAATTGTGAAAGCGCCTCATTCAACTGCTCTGACATGTGCACCAGCTGTTCCACCGTGCGCGAAGTCTGCCGCGCACCCTGTGAAGTCTGGCGGGTGATGTTGGAGATGATCTGCATTGCGTTGGCCACGCCTTCCGTGCCGCGCACCTGCTGCTTGGAAGCCAGTGAGATTTCCTGCACCAATTCTGCCGACTGGCGCACCACGCTGGAGATTGCGTCCAACGCGCGTCCGGCCTGATCAGCCAGCTTGGCGCCGATTTCCACTTCGCGGGTTCCCTCTTCCATCACGATCACGGCATCGTTCGTTTCTGCCTGGATGGCTTTGATCAACGCGGCAATATCTTTCGTCGCGGCGCGTGAGTGTTCGGCCAGCTTGCGGACTTCGTCAGCAACCACGGCAAATCCGCGGCCTGCTTCACCGGCGCGCGCAGCTTCAATCGCTGCGTTGAGCGCCAGTAGATTCGTCTGTTCCGTAATGTCGTTAATTACATTGACAATTTCAGAAATTTCCAGTGAGCGATCACCCAGCGCCTTAATGCGCTTGGCTGTTGCCTGTACCGAAGAACGAATGCGCTGCATGCCTTCCAGCGTGTCACGCACGGAGCGGTTGCCCTGCTCGGCAGCATCCAGCGCGCGGCGTGCCGCTTCAGCGCTGGCTTCAGCGTTGTTGGAGACCTGTTTCATCGAGACCGTAAGCTGTTCCACGGCGGATGAAGTGTTGGTAATTTCCTGGTCCTGCTGGATCGCGCCGGTGGACATCTCTTCTGACGCAATCAGAATTTCATTCGCGCTCGACTGCACGTCAATAGCGGCTTTGCGCACGCGCTCCAGCACTTTGGCAAAGTTATCGAGCATGTAATTGACGGAGTCCACCACGTTGCCCAGCGCGTCATTGGTCACGCGTCCGCGTAGCGTCAGGTCGCCGCGGGCGATCTGGCTTACGATGGTCAGGAACTCTGTCATGCTCTTCTGCAGATTTTCCTGCGCCTCCTGGTTGTACATGGCGCGAGAAGAAGTTTCGGCGGCGCGGTTCAGATGCTCGGCGATGAAGCCGAAGTCGTCTGCCGAATCAACCACCGCGCGTGTGCGATAGTCACCCTGGGCAAAGCGCTCTGCAAACTCTGAGAGACGCCTCACCGGAATCAGCACGCGATTGTTGATGGTGATAAACGTCACCAGACCCGCCACTGCGGCCACAACAAAGGCGAACAGCAACTTGATGCCGGCGCCTTGTCCCAGCGCGCCAAAGTCGGTAATGCCCAGCCCGCCGGAATGCGCGCCTGCACTGTATGCGAGCAGCAGCACCATAAACAGCGCTACTACATCGACTATCACCATGATCCAAAGGGTCGAGTTCAAACGACCTTTCATAGCCATTACTCCTGTTGCTGCGCTTCAAACCGCCACAGCTTCTTCACAAATCTCTTCTGCCACTCATTTGCCGGCCGCTTAATGCAGCCGGCTTTTCAAATCACCAGCTTTTAAATCACCGGGACGGGAAACGTCTCAGTCAGTTTCTTCAAATTCAAGGCCAGCGCCATGCGATCTTCATGCCGCAACATGCCGCAGCAGTGTGGCATCTCACGCGGCGCTTCATCCACCAGCAGCGGCTCTGACGTGCTGCAGGTGCCAATCACTTCGTCCGCCGCAATGCCGATCCGCAAATCATCGTGGTCGCCTTCACCTTTCAGGCTGGCCACTACCACGTGCTTCGGATGCAGGTCAGGCCGGCGGCCTTCCGTCACCGCAATATCCACTACGGGAACAATCGAGCCACGCAGATTGAAAATCCCCATCAGAAAAGCTGGCGCCAGAGGCACCTTGGTCAACTTGGGCCACTCCACAACTTCTTCCACGTCGAGCACGGAAAAACAAAAGCGCTCGCGTCCGGCGCGAAACAGGCAATACTGCCGCACCGGCTCCGCCTTGGGCAGCAGCTCAAGCTGCTCCGCTTCAGGAGAGAGTGGTTCGAGTTGTGTCTGTTCGTCTGCCATGTTCTTACTTTTTTCTGTAATCCCGAACCCGCCTTAAGCGGGTGAGGGATCCCTATTCCCTTGAAGCTCTTAAAGTCCGCACTGCAACTTGCTGTTACAACTCAAATTTCTCGGAGCTATATGGTTCCCTCGCTTCGCTCGGGATTTTACGAAACGCTTTTCCCTATCAAGCTCTTTACCGCACCCAGCAATTCGTCATTTGAAAACGGCTTTACCACGTAACCATCAGCTCCCTGCTGCTTGGCCCAGAACTTGTCGCTCTCAGTATTTTTGGAGCTCACCATCACCACGGGAATGCGAGCATAGTCGGCATTGCCTTTGAGTTCGCGGCAGGCCTGGAAGCCATTGCGCTGCGGCATCACCACATCCAGCAAAATCAGGTTCGGACGCTCCATGTCGATCATCTGCTCCAGGCGCGTTGGATCATGCACAGGAACTGACATGTAACCGGCCCGGTCCAGCACAGACTGCATGAGCCTGACTTCTGCCGGCGAATCATCGACAATGAGAATTTTTGTCAAACAGACGAACCTCTAGCTTTTGTATCCATATAAGTAAGAGCAATTGCGCAGCCAAGCTGCAGCCGGACCGGCAGAACCTCACGGAATAGTTAAGTTGCTGTAAATATTAAAGTTAGAGGTATTTTGGGCTTGGTTTCACTGGATGGTTGGAACCGCGTGAGACAGCTTCTCTGTCTCATCCTGAGACGAATTCTCAGCTGCGCGGATCTCAGCAGCCACAGAAGAAAAGCGCTGCATGATCTCATGCATATTCAAAGCCATCTCATGGATGGTTTGCAGCTGGTCGCGCACCGAATCCGGGAAAGCGTCGCCATCGAGCAAAAGCAGTTCGGCATTGCCCATCACGGAGGTGAGGCAATTATTCAGGTCATGGCGGCTTTCCAGCATGTAGCGGCCAAGCAGTGCGCCGTGGGAGCTGGCCAGCGCCGCCTTTTCTGCCCGCCGCACGCGCTCCGTAAGGTCCACGCGCTTCAGGCATTCAGCGGCCAATAGCACAAACGAATCCAGCCAGCCTTCATGCGCTTGCATGGCATGCAGGCGCGGATGCGAAGCTTTTGTCGCCTTCACATCGGCGGCATTTTCAAGAACGCAGATCACCGGATAGTCGCCGGCTTCAACCATCTTCAACACAGCGGCCAGACGTTTATTGCGGACGGAGCCGATAATCGCCAGATCAAAATGGCCTTCGGCGATTCCCGTTAAGTGCTCTGTACTCATCACGGTAATGCCGGGCAGGCTGCGCTCAGTCTGCCAGCGCGCCATCAGGTTACGGGCAAAGGCAGGATCATCGGCGATCAATACAACTTGAGAATCGCGCATCAGAAACTTTTACCCACCCACCTTTTCAGCATCTGCGATCAACGAGAGAAGGCGTTTGCTGGTTGCAGCCAGGTTTACCGCCGCGTCAATGTTCTGGGCTTCTTTAGCGGCTTCAATGTGGGTCTTCATCTCATCGATCTGCGCCCGTGCAATATCCAGGGCCGCGGCAAGGTCGGTGGGCTCGTTTTTCTTCTGGCGCTCCATGCATACGTGCAGGATAGTGCGGGCTGCCACCGTCCGCTGCAGCGCTTTGGAGGTTTCATCAGCCAGCACAAACGCCTGTGCCTCCCAGGTGGCGATCAGCAATTTGCATCCGCCCAGCACAATGGCTGAGACGGCAGGAGTATTCTTTGAAGGCACAGCAACTAGCTGTTCCGCGATATCAGTCACGCAGCGTGCGAGATAGCTTTCTTCTTCAGCTTGTGCTTCCTCGGCTGATTCAGGCGCGCTGTGCGCAGGGCGAGAAATGAGATCAGCGCGGCTAGTGTCCCCAGACTTCTGGGATACAGCAGGCTCAGCGGCTTTGGGCCTTTCTTTTGCCGGTACAGATGGTTGAACGTGAGACTCTAGCGCCGACTGAAATTCAGGCTTCGATGGTGTGCTAGCCACTGGCTCAGGCTTCTCATCCAGAGAAAGTATCTGGTCGTCGTCCACAGGAGTTGTAACTGTTTCAGACTGAGCTGGCCCTGACGAAAACACCACAGCGGCGGATGCGGTCGGCTTGGCCGTGTTCAAAGTGTGCTGCAATGCATGGCGCAGCAGGATCAATTGTAGAAACGATGATCCACCCGAATAAGGCGCGCGGAAGGGCGTTTTCCACTGATGCACCACATGCCGCACCTGCTCCAGCGATTCACACTCGGTCAAACCGGCGTCACGGCAGTCAACGGTGGCAAATCCCAGCCGCTCCAGTTCGTTCACTGCCTCGCGGATGGAATGCAGATCAAGATGCATGGCATGGAAGAAAGCACGCCGTGCCAGAAAATTAAAACGGGTAAATACTACGAGAAATCCGGGCTGGAAATAGTCATCGCCCACAGCCAATTTCAGTTCGCGCACTTCCTGCAGCGCGCCGGAGTTCTGCAGCTCTTCCAGGCTATTGGACTCATTCAGCATGCGCAGCTTGGCGTCAAGGCTGGGCGCCCAATCAGGAAAGCTCTCTGGAAGTTTTCCGGTTGCCGGCTGCAACACGCGAGCTACTTCTTCAAGCGAAGTGTCAGAGAGGCCATGCGGAGCGCAATGAGCAAAGTACTGCACCAGCAGAAAATCAATCTTGTCTTTATCGGCTTCAGTCTTCTCTGCGCGGTCCAAATGGCGGACGATCAGGTAGCGCAGGTTTTCTTCATTCTGCAGCGTGGTGCTTTGCAGCAGCTGCCGCAGCTGCCAGACCTGCACATGTGCGTCAATCTTTTCAAACCACTCAAGCACGCGCTCGCGGGCCTCTGCGTCCGGGCTGTCTGCTGCGGCTTCCAGTTCGCGGCACGGCGTCATGCCGAGTTCAAACGTGCGGTCCAGTTCGGCATAGACGGTGTAAAGCCGCCGCGCAATGCGCCAGAACTCTGTCACTTCTCCGATGTTGAGCGTAGCTGTTGTTGTCATGTTATTTATGAAACCCGCTGAGAAATCCCAAACTTACGGCAACAGTTTTCAGCTCCTGTTTCTTTCTCTTTTTCCAGGCCACAGCTTCTCTCTGTCAAAAACCTAAGCCTTGATGATCCAGTTGTTAACTTCTTCCAAAAACTTCGCCGCAATGGCCATTTTTCCACGATGAAAACGCATGGCCACGATCTTTGCCGTTATTACCAGAGAGCCGTCCGGATTGGTCATCCGCACGGTATCGTCAAAATCCAAAGGCAGTCCGGAGATAAACAAAACTTCCTCTGGCGTGCCAAACTCGATTACAGTCTGTTCTGCCGTATCGGCTGTTTCAGCGTTTCCTTTGCAGAGCTGTACGGGTATCCGCACGGGCACGGCGCCGGGAAAAAATCTGGCCAACTCAGCAACACATCCTGCACCGTCCACCGGTTCCAGGCTGAATACTGCTCTTCCCATGATCTGGGATTACTCCTTCGTACAATAAACTTAGCTGAACTACTTAGAGCAAGAGCCCGGCCAAACCCGCATTTGACTAAGCTATTGATTTAGAAGCTGCAAACTGGTTCACAATGTTGATGCGTGGCTCAATTTGTCTCAGAGTGAAACAATCTCACACGGTTTTGTCTCACGAAGCGGCAGACGCTCCCTTGCCCATGCCAATGTTGTATCGCTTCAGTTTCCGGTACAAAGTGGCGCGGCTGATTCCCAGCATCTTGCGGGCGCGGGCCTTATCTCCCTGCACCTGCTCAAAGACGCGCTGGATTGTGTCCCGCTCCAGCTCTTCCAGATCAGTATTGGAGCCAGTTGTCGCGGCCAGCGGAAGCGCTGCTTCTGGCGGCGCGTGCCCTTCCGGCAAATGCCGCAGTGCCGGAGGCAGATCAGCAAGATCAATCATCTCCTGGCTGCCCAGAGCCACGGCGCGCTCAATGCAATTTTCCAGCTCACGCACATTACCCGGCCAGTCATATTGCAGCATGCATTTCATGGCCGCCGGAGAAACCGTGATGGCCTTATCTGGGGCGAACCGGTCAAGAAAATAATGCACCAGCGGATGAACGTCAGACTTTCTCTCCCGCAGTGACGGCAGATGCAGCGCGACCACATTGAGCCTGAAAAAAAGATCTTTGCGGAAGGTGCCTTCTTTTTGCGCCGTATCAAGATCACGATTGGTGGCCGCTATCACGCGGACATCTACCTTGATTTTCTGATTGCTGCCGACCGGCCGCACCTCTTTTTCCTGAAGCACGCGCAGAAGCTTGGCCTGAAGCTCCATGGAAAGTTCGCCAATCTCATCCAGAAAAATGGTTCCGCCATGCGCCGATTGAAACAGTCCATCCTTGGAGCGGATGGCGCCGGTGAACGCGCCTTTTTCATAGCCAAACAATTCACTCTCAATCAAACTAGGCACTAGCGATCCGCAATCCACTGCGACAAACGGCCGCTTGGAGAGCAGTCCGCGATAGTGGATGGCCCGCGCCACCAGCTCTTTGCCTGTTCCACTTTCACCGGTAATGAGTACTGGTGTACGCGTATCTTTGAGGCGAGCGACCATGCGCAACACATCTTGAATTTTGTGAGACGAGCCAACAATGCCGCTCAGCTCCATCTCTGTGCTCACGCGCTCGCGGAGGAACTGGTTCTCTGCCACCAGGTTTACTTTTTCTGCCATGCGTTGCAGCAACAGCTTCAACTCTTCAATGCGGAACGGCTTGGTGATGTAGTCATAGGCGCCAAGTTTCATGGCCTGTACAGCGGTTTCAATGGAACCGTGGCCGGTCATAATCGCGATTTCCGTCCTGGGCAGCAGCTGCTTCACGCGCGGCAAAAACTCCAGGCCAGTCATATTGGGC
>DASZMF010000206.1:0-2207 GCA_035552035.1 Candidatus Angelobacter sp. | reverse complement strand
TCATTTGTGGCGAGGCGGCCAATCGCAGAGAGGCCATTGAACAGTTGCTCGCGCTGGGCCCTGATGTCGTTCTGATGGACATCAGCATGCCGGTCATGAATGGAATTGAAGCGACGAGGCAGATCCGACGGCTTTCTCCGGCGACGAAAGTTGTGATTGTTTCCATGCATGATTCGCCACAAATCGCCGAACAGCCGAAAGAAGCTGGTCCACAGGGGTATTTCACGAAGAGCGGTAATTTTCAGGAGTTACGACAGACAATCCTGAAGCTGTTTGAAAATTGACAGAGGATATTGGTCGGACACTTTGGTCTTAGGCCGCACCACGCGCCTTCGCTGGACTATCCGTTCTGATGAAATTCTTGCTGGTGTCGATCGTCGCGAGAACTGCGTGGTGTACGAGTGTCCCAGATGAACGAACCTCGCTTCGATATCTTCTCCGGTCGGATTACTTCCCACTCGTTGGACCTACGAATGCGTGGGTTGTGCCGCTTTGTGATCTGCGATTCTCGCGGAAAGCCATTCACATCAGGATGGGTCAAAAATCGCCTTGGGAAGCTTTACGGGTATTATTTCTGTGAGCGCTTCAACCGGGTCTTCATAGAAACTGACTTTGGAAAATCGAGCGGTTTGCGTGTTCGGTACCTTGGTACCATTTACCAAACTCCTGCTCTTCGGTTATTCTGAAGGTATGAAAAACCCAAACATTCCTGAAGCAGTGCGCGAGTATCTTGCAGACATCGGCTCGAAGGGTGGCAAGAAGGGTGGCCGCAAAGGTGGCCGGGCTAGGACGCGGGCGAAGATTGCGGCGGCGCGCAGGAACGGGAAGCTAGGGGGAAGACCAAAGAAGCTCAGCGGGGTAGCGCAATGAGAATCTTTTTCGGTAGGCGCATTGGCCATATCGGGTTCGTGGGTGTCTCTGGCAATCCCTTCAGCCGCCACGTTGCGCGGGTGCGGCAGAATGTGCCGGCGGCCACGGTGTTTGGTGCTCTGCTCGCTGCTGGTGGCTTCATCTGGTGGATGTGGATTACCCGATGACAAAACCCAAAGGTGCAGCAGTCTGCTACGTCCGCATTTCCAGCGAAGAGCAACTGAAGAAGTCTGCCACGAATATTGATACCCAGACCCGCAAATGCACTGATGCGTGTGGACGGGAAGGGTTGGAAGTGCTGATGACGTTCGTGGACGAAGGTGAAAGCGCGTTCAAGCAGGCATACACTGACCGGCCACAGCTTCAGGCTATGCTGAAGTATATTCGGCAGAACAAGGGCAAAGTCACTCACGTTGTTTTTGAAAATCTCTCGCGCCTTGCGCGTCGCGATGCTGAGCAGGACATTCTCTTTGACAGGTTCAAAGCGCTGGGAGTGAAATATATTTCCGTTGATGAACCGAATCTGGACACAGAGACAGCGGGCGGCAGGCTTCACGCCGGGATGCTGGCTCGATTCAACCGCTACTATTCCGATTCCCTGTCTGAGCGCGTGACGTACCGAATGCAGGCAGGCGCGAAAGCGGGAAGGCATTTGCACCGCGCTAGGCTTGGTTATCTGAACGGAAAAATAAACGGTGTGAAGAACATTGTGCCTGACCCGCAACGCGCTGAACTGGTGCGGAAGGCCTTCACACTCATTGCCGAAGGGCACACGCTGGCAAATGTGCTGCGCATGGTCACTGCTCTGGGTCTGCGCTCTCATTCTGGCCAGTCACTGAGGAAGAACACGCTGTCCCAGATGCTACGCTGCAAAATATATTGCGGTTGGGTGAAGTCTGGGACTATCACGGCCCGTGGCAGCTTTGAACCGCTCATCAGCGAAGAACTGTGGAACCAATGTCAGGATTTTCTGGACGGCAGGTCCAAGCGCAAAGAGCACAGACAGCAGCATCAAGATTGGCCATTGCGCCGATTCGTCATCTGTGACGGCTGCGGAAAGCCCCTAACATCAGGCTGGGTCAAGAATCGTCTGGGCAAACTGTACGGCTATTATTTCTGTGAGCAGAAGGCGTGCAGGGCAACCAGCGTCCGCAAGGAAGCCTTAGAGCGCGAATGGGTGATCTTGCTGGCCATGATGGAACCCAAAGAAGAACTGCTGAACCGCATTCCAGACATTGCAGCAGCCGCGTGGGAGCATCGAAGAGCAAGGGCCGAAGAAGAGCAGCGTCAACTGACCAACAGGCTAGCTGACCAGAAAGCCCTGAACAAGAAAGCCA
>DASZMF010000205.1:0-3079 GCA_035552035.1 Candidatus Angelobacter sp. | reverse complement strand
GACATTGCAGGCCGCGGAGGAACGTAATGTCCGAACGCTGTTTGTAACTGGTGGCGTCGCGGCCAACAGCGAGCTTCGCGAGAGATTCACGCAGGAAGCTGCCAAGGCAGGACTGCCCGTATATTTTCCTTCGCGCAAGCTTTCTACCGACAATGCGGCGATGATCGCGACGGCGGCTTTCCCCAAGTTCTGGGCAAAAGATTTTGCCCTGGCAGACTTTTCAGCCGAGCCATCACTGGCGTTGCGGTAAGCAGACTAGACGGTTACGCCGACGGGAAAAAGGCTGTCGAGCGTCTGCTTCATCTGCGTCTCGATATTTACGTCTTTATAGATTACGGAATGGGCGCGGGGTTCTTGAACGTCTCCGGACAAGGGCTTTGCAGCCAGCACAACCAAAGGAATGTTGGCGGTTTCCGGGTTCGCCCGAATGGCGTCAATCAGCTCGGGGCCACTCAGCCGGGGCATTTGCAGATCAGTAAAAATGACGCTGGGCCGGATGGTCTTCAGCGCTTCCAGTGCGGCAATGCCGTCATTGGCGGTTTCAACCTGGAATCCGCGTTTTTCCAGCACGCGGCACACGGTATGGCGGATGAGCATGGAATCATCAACAACAAGGGCAAGTAAGGTCATATTGGGGCCGTTTTAAAAACTGTCAATAAATTAGAATAAATCAACTCTCTCAAAGTCTCTATCGGCGATCTTTGGAAAATACTCAGGCGAAAAAAATACCCAGGAGTTCTGGCTGGAAAACAGGCAGAAGATCGCCTGCAGCCCATCACTACTCATTGATTCGCCAGTTCCGGAGTGAGCTCAAGCCTCTTCAGGCTCGATGTTCTCCGCGCTTTCTTCAATGGCCATGTCTTTGAACTCACTGGAGTCAAACACATCGCCACATTCCTGGCATTCAACGAACTCAGCGTCTTCTTCACGTGCAACAACGCGCACGCGGGGATGCTTGCAGGGTTTCGCCATGGGTATAGGTTCGGAAGGCTGCTTCGAGATAGGTGAATTCTGGGTCGAGTTCATGTTCGGACCAAGGCGTGATTCAGCTGGTGCCTGTTCACGAATCGAAGATATTTTAAGCCTGTCTTGCCGGTTGTCAAGAGGTGTTGCGCGATGCTGGAGTGCCATATAGCAAACAATGGATGAGGAAAAAGCAAGCGAGGTTGCTGAAAAATCAAGGCATAGGGTAAATGCCGGCGGAACGCGCCTTGCCCACGATTACCTGGGTAACGGTGGAAGGCGGATGGCTGGCCAGGCCTTTTTGAGCCGAAGCCACGGCAGCTTCAAAGGTGCTACGGCCGGTAAGTGCCACATCTATAAAGAGAAATTTGGGAGAGCCTTCCGCCACGCGCACGCCTGCGTAGGCGTGTCCGGGGACGATGACGATATTGGCGTCCATGCCCAGATTTTCAAAAAGGGAGGCGTACATTACGGCGGCGTCAATGCAGTTGGCGCTGTTTTCCGTGATGCTTACATGCGGCATGCGGACGCGCTCGCTCACGCCCTGATGGTCGCCGAGGGTGGCTGAGCTCTTTACATAAGAAAGTCCCATACGTTGCAAGGCATTGAAAATGGCCTGCGCTTCACGATAGGTCTCAGGCTCCTGCTGGGCTGTGGCTTTCCAGGTTTCATAGCCGGGCAGGCGATGGTCAGCCGTGAGCTTTTTGGCGTGCGCCAGAACCGTTTCCACCTGATGATCATGCGGCGTTACCCAGGAGGCGATGAAAGAAGCGTATTTAAATCCATTGCCCCAGAACATGTCTTCCGCCGAGCGAAGGCGCACCGGGACGGTTGTTTCATATTTGCTGCTGGAGACAGTATCGCTAATGGTTATGTGGGCCGTGGCAGCGGTGATTTCGTGGTTCTGATACAGGCGCGGCAGAAAAGCTGGCGCGAAGGCCACGGTGCGGGAGGTTCCCGGAGCAAGCTCAACGGTTTGAATCTCCATGTCACTCCAGCCGGGAATCTGCACGCTGACCCGCTGGGTCGAGGGCGCGTCACTGGTATTGGAAAGAGTGACGGAAACCACGCCGAAAGTGCGGTCATTCTGGCGCTGCAATGAGGCGTAATTGGCCAGCACGGGATAGATCTCGCCATCGATGCCAGCTTGAATTTTGTATGGGGATATGGGCTGCCGAACCGGGGCGGGTGGACGGGTGTCGCTGCGGTCATTACTGCTGTTTGCGCTGCTGTCATTACCTCCATCTCGTGCAAAAGATCGGGACGCCAGAATGGAACTGACTAAAAGGACCGCTAATGCAAGAGATTTCATCCGAGAAGGCATGCTGCTGTTCATGATAGAGCCGTGGTTTGAAAAGACAATCCAGCATATGCCTTATAAAACCAGTTAAGAGGGTTAAGTGACCTTCCAGAATTTTGCGCTTAACAAAAATTCACAATTCGGGATACCTAGGTGCGTAGGTATATGGAATTAAGTAGGTTAGTTCGGAGTTAAGAATTGTAAACTTATGATAATTAAGGTACGAAAGTAATGGAACCTTAGTTGCCACTAGGCATGCCATAGACAGCAGTGGGGGCACTGGGGGTCGTATTGGGGTATAGGGCCTTCCTGTTGTCATTTTCCAACCAAAATGGAGAGAAAATGAATAAGCTGCGTTACTTCGCGTCGTTATTCGCGATTACGCTGTCACTGGTATGGGGCATCCCTTCTGTGGGACAGGTCGTTAAGGGCTCGATTTCGGGCACGGTAGTCGACCCACAGGGAGCGGTGGTACCGGGTGCACAGGTAAAAGCGAAAAACATAGACACTGGGATTGTATTTTCAACCACTTCAGATGGATCGGGCGGTTACCGCCTGAATCTAGTGCCAGTTGGAACCTACAAAGTAGACGTAACAGTGCAGGGCTTTAAAACTGCGTCTACCAATGGCGTATCTGTGGCTGCCGGACAAGACGCTGGCATGGGCGCAGTCCGCATGGCTGTTGGCGAAATGTCAACATCCATTGAAGTTACGGCGGACGCTCCGCTGATTGAAACCACACAGGCGCAGATCAGCAGCACGTTTTCCGGGCAGACCCTGAGCTCCTTTGCCGGAATTCAGGAAAATGAAGGTCTG